>JAEEQX010000030.1 GCA_016285575.1 Lachnospiraceae bacterium | reverse complement strand
CATTAGCTCAGGTGGTAGAGCACTTGACTTTTAATCAAGTTGTCCGGGGTTCGAGTCCCCGATGGCTCACTGATTCGATTCGTGTCCGCAGTTTGGATACGGATCATATTTTTTTATTAGCGGCTATTTTAGAGGTTTTTATGAACGATCAAACCAAAGAGAACAAAATGGGCGTCATGCCCATGAATAAGCTTCTTATAAATATGTCTCTTCCGATGATGGCATCCATGCTTGTACAGGCTCTTTACAATATCGTGGATTCCATTTTTGTGTCCAAGATACATTTGGACGCGCTGACGGCACTTAATCTGTGCTTTCCCATTCAGATGCTTGTCATGGCATTTGGCAACGGTATGGCTACCGGTGTTAATGCACTTGTTTCCAGAGCACTCGGTGAAAAGAATAAGGACAGAGCTGATAAGATAGCCATGAACGGAGTTCTTTTGTCATTTGTAAGCGCTTTTCTTTTTCTTATTGTCGGATTCGTACTTGTTAAGCCGTATTTTAATATTCAAAATACGGACACCCAGCAGATTAAGGATTTTGGAATTCAATACATGACGATTAACTGCGTATTTTCGATTGCGTTGTATTCACAGATTATATTTGAAAGACTTCTTCAATCTACCGGAAAAACTTTTTATTCCATGATTACTCAGGGAGTTGGTGCCATTACCAATATTATTTTGGATCCCATTCTTATATTCGGTTTATTCGGCCTTCCGAGACTCGGCGTAAGAGGTGCTGCAATAGCTACCGTTATAGGACAGTGTGTTGCTGCTATTCTCGGCATTATCTTCAACTTAACCAAGAATAAAGAGCTTACTCTTAAGATAAAAAATATTGTTCCTGACTTTAAGCTGATTGCCAATATATATTCGATAGGATTACCTTCCATCATCATGATGGCAATCGGTTCTGTAATGAATACGGGAATGAATCAGATTCTTCTTGGATTTTCCGATACTGCATGTGCGGTGTTTGGTGCATATTATAAGCTTCAGAGCTTCTTCTTTATGCCTGTATTCGGTCTTAACGGAAGCATAGTACCGATAATAGGATATAATTTCGGAGCCGGTAAGAGAAAGAGACTTCTTAAGGCTATAAAACTTGGAATCATCTATTCGGAGATTCTCATGACGGCAGGCTTTTTGATAATGGAATTTTTCCCAAGAACTCTATTAAGCATATTCAAACCGACTGATGAGATTCTGGCTGCACAGATGCTTGATCTTGGTTCGGTTGCACTTCGTATTATAGCGATTCATTTCCCAATAGCTGCCGTATGTATTATACTCGGTACGGCATTCCAGGCTCTTAACCACGGTATGTATTCGATGTGGGTATCCATAGCAAGACAGTTGGGAGCACTGCTTCCGGCTGCATATCTTTTGTCGCTCTCGGGCAATGTCAACCTTGTATGGTTTTCTTTCCCGATTGCAGAACTTGTGTCCGTTACCATAACGACGATATTTTTCATAAAGGTATATATGAAAACCATACTCAGTATTCCAAATGAGGAATGAGTCTAAATCGATTGACAAAAAAGACCTCGTTTTATAAAATTTTATTTGTGCGTTAATGATTGACGCTTATGCGGATATGGCGGAATTGGCAGACGCGCCAGATTTAGGTTCTGGTGGGAGACCGTGCAGGTTCAAGTCCTGTTATCCGCATTAATTTTTCACTATATATGTGACATGAGGAGATAGAAATGAAATTCAGATTGACAGTAGCATTAATTTTTTGCGGAATTGCCTTAGTATTTTTAGGCGGCAAGGGTTTATTCTTTAGAATGAAACCCGCACAGTTCCTTTACGCTCAGGATTGCAACTGGGATGAACTTAAAAACGGACAGAGAGTAAGGGCTGATATTGATTTCGTATTTGAGCCTTTCTGCGAGACAACAGAAGATGGACATTCGACTAATTGCTTATATCTTTTCCCTGACTTAAGAGAGAGAGAAGATGGAAGTGTTTACATCGCTAACTTTATGGGTGTTCAGGTTATGGCAAAAGACTATAGTACATATGACAGTATAGTTAATTGCTCCGCCAGTGTATGGGATAAAGGCGAAGGACATCTTGGCGATGGAGGCGTTGTTAAGTTTGATGGTTATTTAAGAAAAATGGACGACGAAGAGTTAGGCTTTCTTAAGAAGACCCTCACCAAGTACTGGGGATATGATGAAAGCCAGCTTGATGATTTAATCGTTCCCTATATTATGGTTAAGAATAATACACCATTAGCTAATATAGCTATGTTCTGTGGTGGTTTCGTTCTTTTGGCCGGTGGCGCAGTTATGGCCATCTTCTCATTTAAGAAGCGTTAATAAAATTAACAACCAAGTTAATAAATAATTGTACATAAATAAATAATATAAAGGAGTACTGCTATGAATCTTTCACCACTTCAAAAAGCAAGATATGAGTATTCTCCGAAGCTTCCCGGAATGCTCAGAAACGGTATCGCAGATATCTGCGTTAAGGAAGGCGCTGAGACTGCATCAGTTGCAGATCAGGACAAAATCAAAGCTCTCTTCCCTAATACATACGGAAAGAAAGAGATTACTTTTGAAAAGGGTACTAACACATCAGCTGCTAAGAAGCAGGTTGTAGGTGTTATCCTTTCAGGCGGACAGGCACCCGGAGGACACAATGTTATCTCAGGCCTTTACGATGCACTTAAGGCTACAGATAAGAACAATGTTCTTTTAGGATTCAAGGGTGGCCCTGACGGACTTCTTAAGAATGATTATGTAGAGTTTGATGATGCATTCATCGATGCATACAGAAACACAGGTGGTTTCGATATTATCGGTTCAGGCAGAACTAAGCTTGAGACAAAAGAGCAGTTCGCTATTGTAGCAGAGAATGCTAAGAAGAACGGCCTTACGGCTATCGTTATCATCGGTGGTGACGATTCCAATACTAACGCTGCAACTCTTGCAGAGTACATGGCAGCTAATAACACAGGCGTTCAGGTTATCGGATGTCCTAAGACAATCGACGGTGACTTAAAGAACGAAGATATCGAAGCATCATTCGGTTTCGATACAGCTACTAAGACATATTCAGAACTCATTGGTAACATTGAGAGAGATGCTAATTCAGCTAAGAAGTATTGGCACTTCATCAAGGTTATGGGTCGTTCAGCTTCTCACGTAGCACTTGAGTGTGCACTTGAGACACAGCCTAACATCTGCCTTATCGGTGAGGAAGTTGCTGCTAAGAAGATGTCACTTGCGCAGATTACCAACTACATCGCAGATGCAGTTGAGAAGAGAGGCAATGCTGGCAATAACTTCGGTGTAGCTATTATTCCCGAAGGTATCGTAGAATTCGTTCCTGAGTTCTCTGCACTTATCAAAGAAATCAATGAACTCCTTGCTGGTAGCAAGACAGAAGAGTTCAATGCACTTCCTGATTGGAATGCTAAATATGACTTTATCAAGAAGGGTCTTTCTACAGACGCATTCAAGGTATTTGATATCCTTCCTCAGTTCGTTCAGCAGCAGCTCTTCCTTGAGAGAGATCCTCACGGAAATGTACAGGTTTCACTTATCGAGTCTGAGAAGCTCTTCTCTGAGATGGTTAAGAATGAACTTAACAAGAGAAAAGCAGCTGGTACATACAAGGGCAAATTCGGTGCACAGCATCACTTCTTCGGATACGAAGGAAGATGTGCATTCCCTTCAAACTTCGATGCAGATTACTGCTACTCACTTGGTTACAACGCATTCATGCTTATCCAGTATGGCTACACAGGATATCTTTCAAAGGTTTCCAATATCTCTAAGCCCGCTGAAGAATGGGTTGCAGGTGGTATGCCTATCACAAAGATGATGAACATGGAGAGACGTAACGGTGAAGACAAGCCCGTTATCAGAAAGGCTCTTGTAGAACTTGATGGCAAGCCCTTCAAGTACTTCGAAGCTCATCGTGACGAGTGGGCAGTTGAGACATGCTTTACATTCCCCGGTGCTATCCAGTACTACGGACCTTCAGAAGTATGTGATCTTACAACAAGAACACTTGCTCTTGAAAAGGGTTGATTGTAAAAACAAGAATATAAAAAGAAAAAGTCCCACGCGATGCGTGGGATTTTTTTTGTTCGTAAACCTAGGTCTTAGTATTGAAAATTATTCGGCGTATGGATCGTAATCAGTTAATCTTACAATTACAAAATCATCGGTTTCTTTTATATATCCTTTATCAGGATACATAGGCATTCCGTCAGCTTGTGAATATGCTTTAAGCATTGTATTTTCCCTATCGTTTTCTTCAGGTGTTTTATACTCATATCCAAGCATTCTCATATATCCAAGGATTCTTCCGGTTGAATAATAGTATTGAGGCGCGATTCCTTCGTCGAGAATAAAGAGAGAAGTAAGCATATATTCTCGATTGTTGTAATTGTATTTGTAACTAAATTTATCTGTCTTTCCGCGAAGTGTGCCTATGATTATTACAGGTTTTGAATTCTCGTCGTTTGCTTTGCAGTTATATGTAGATAAATCATCAGCTATTTTTATTGCATTAACTTTATCTTCTTTAGCAATTAATCTGTAAGAATAGATTAATCGTCCTGTCTTATATAGATTCAATGCAATTAATATCAATGCAAATGAAAGTATTACGTATGTAAGTGCCTTATTACTTTTTGTTTCGTCTTTTTCTTTATTGATTACGGCATTAAGTGCTAAGTAGGAAAAAGCAAACAGAAAAGCGATTGCGAGAGGCAGAGATAACTGAGTTCTTGGTATTGCTTCGCTTCCTTGAATAATAGCCATGATAAAAGGTGATATAGAAAGTAAGAGATAAGCGAATATGAACAGAGGTATTCTCTTTTTTGCCTTAATGCAAAAGATTAGTAATGACACGAAAGACAGAATCAGTACTAACAGTAAAGATACCGTGTACATATACTTTTGTCCGAAGAGCACTACTTTAACATAATGTTTAACGTTTCCTATACATGTCATTATTGGTTGGGACTTCCATGCAATCTTATCAGTGATATAACTGTTTCCGGTTGATAATGCACCTGATATAAGCTTGTAGGCTATTAATGAGATGTATAGTACCGCATTGCAACTGATAGCGCCCTTAATAAGAACTTTTCCTTTTTCTTCAAAAAGAAGCAAAAGCAACATCCCGCAGTACATTGCTATGCATAAGTTCATGGTGCTCTGATATATGCCAAATGAGAATATTGTTATAAGAGTGGCGATAATCAGTGATAAGTAATGGTTGTTGCGGAAAAAGTCTGTAAGAAGAATTCCGGATAGGATTATTAATATAATCGATACAACAACTTCAAAACATTGGAATTGAAATACGAATTGATCCGTATAAGTGGGATATATTAAGAATAAGCAGGAGCCGAGAAATCCGAAAATTGGTCTAGTTTTCGAATTTAAGTTACACAAAAAATAAGCAAATAAGAGTGAGAGAACAGCAAATGCAATAAAAAAGGTAATTGCTTCTGCCAAATAATTGTAATGATAGAGCGGAGTGATTCGTTTTAAAAGAACCAAACCATACCTTCCGATGTCTTTCCAGTTGTATAGAGGGTTAGTGGGATTAGCCACATGCTCGACATCGGGATAATAAGTGTTCATAAATACGAGAGGAGCATACACAATAGATGCTACTATCGGAAAGAGAATACACAGTATTTTGTTGTTTTTTATAAATGCGGTGAATTTCAATCCAATCCTCCGAGTTATCGAGCGATAATCGTCTTTTTTCAATCTATTTAATATTAGAAGAATTGCGAGATATTATCAACAACTTTAAGCCAAAATAATTATGCATTTTATTGTTAATTGTTTGACAAATCTCGGTTTACAAACAGGCCAAATTATCATATAATTCTAATGTATGCCGCTTGAAATAATTGCTCTTTATCCGCAAGGATTAATCAATGATTTTCAGGCTGATTATATTCTAATCAAGCAAAAATTTTAAGGAGGCAATAAAAATGGCTAGAACAAAAATGTCAATGGATGGTAATACCGCTGCCGCTCATGTAGCTTATGCGTTTACTGAAGTTGCAGGTATTTACCCCATCACACCTTCATCACCTATGGCTGACTATGTTGACCAGTGGTCTGCTGAAGGAAGAAAGAACATCTTCGGCAATACCGTTACAGTATCCGAGATGCAGTCTGAAGCCGGTGCTGCCGGAACTGTTCACGGTTCACTTGCAGCAGGTGCTATCACAACAACATTTACCGCATCACAGGGTCTCTTACTTATGATTCCCAACATGTACAAGATTGCTGCTGAGCAGCTTCCCTGTGTATTTGATGTATCAGCTCGTTGCGTTGCAACACAGTCACTTAACATTTTCGGTGATCATTCCGACGTATATGCTTGTCGTCAGACAGGTTTCGCTATGCTCGCTGAATCAGATCCTCAGGAAGTTATGGATCTTGCTCCTGTAGCTCACCTTGCAGCTATCGAAGGTAAGGTTCCTTTCCTTAACTTCTTCGATGGTTTCCGTACATCACATGAAATTCAGAAGATTGAAACATGGGATTACGAAGATCTCAAAGAAATGTGCAACATGGAAGCAGTAGAAGAGTTCCGTGCACATGCTCTTAATCCTGAGCATCCCGCTATGAGAGGTTCTCATGAAAACGATGACGTATTCTTCCAGCACAGAGAGGCTTGTAACTCAGTTTACGAAGCACTTCCCGCTGTAGTTGAGAAATACATGAAGAAGATCAATGCTAAGCTTGGTACAGATTATGATCTCTTCAACTACTATGGTGCAGCAGATGCAGACAGAGTAATCATTGCTATGGGTTCTGTTTGTGATGTTACAGAAGAAGTTATCGATTATTTAACAGCTAAGGGTGAGAAAGTCGGACTTATCAAGGTTCGTTTGTATCGTCCTTGGGTATCAAGTGCTCTTCTTAAGGTTCTTCCCAAGACAGCTAAGAAGGTTGCAGTTCTTGATAGAACAAAGGAGCCCGGATCACTCGGTGAGCCTTTATACCTTGATGTTGCTACAACACTTCGTGAAGCAGGTCTTAACGATATCACACTTATCGGTGGTCGTTATGGTCTTGGTTCAAAGGATACATGTCCTTCTTCAATTTTTGCTATATATACAGAGCTTGCTAAGGATGCTCCCAAGGCAAGATTTACAATCGGTATCGTAGATGATGTTACTAACCTTTCATTACCTGAAGTTAAGCCCGCTCCCATTACTTCAGCACCCGGTACAGTAGAGTGTAAGTTCTGGGGTCTCGGCGGTGACGGTACAGTAGGTGCTAACAAGAACTCTACTAAGATCATCGGTGACCATACAGATAAGTACATTCAGGCTTACTTCCAGTATGACTCTAAGAAGACAGGTGGTATCACAATTTCTCACTTGAGATTTGGTGACAAGCCTATTAAGAGCCCTTACTACATCAACCAGGCTGACTTCGTTGCTTGCCACAACCCTTCATATGTTGTTAAGGGATACAAGATGGTTCAGGACGTTAAGCCCGGCGGTATCTTCATGATCAACTGCCAGTGGTCAGATGAAGAATTAAATCAGCATATGCCTGCTGAAGCTAAGCAGTACATTGCTAAGAATAATATCAAACTTTACACAATCAACGCTATCGACAAGGCTATCGAGATTGGTATGGGTAAGAGAACCAATACAATCCTTCAGTCAGCATTCTTCAAGCTTGCTAACGTAATGCCTATCGATCAGGCTATCGATTTCATGAAAGCTGCAGCTAAGAAGTCATACTCCAAGAAGGGTGACGCAGTTGTAGAGATGAACTACAAGGCTATCGACGCAGGTGTTGATGCTATTCATGAAGTAGCAGTTCCTGCTGATTGGGCTAACGCAGTAGATAATAAGAAGGCTGTTGAGAGAACAGGCCGTCCTGCTACAGTTAAGATGGTTAACGAACTTCTTGATCCTATCGGATTAATGGATGGTTACTCACTTCCTGTATCTGCATTCGCAGACAGAGCAGACGGACAGTTTGAGACAGGTGCTTCAGCATACGAGAAGCGTGGTACAGCAGTTATGGTTCCTGAGTGGAATGCAGAAGCTTGTCTTCAGTGTAACAGCTGTGCATTCGTATGTTCACATGCAACAATTCGTCCTTTCATCTTAAGCGCAGACGAAGTTGCTAAGGCTCCTTCAAACATCAAGCTTGCTGATTCCAAGCATGCTAACGATGCTACAATGAAGTACACAATGACAGTATCTCCTCTTGATTGTATGGGATGCGGCGAATGTGTTACTGTATGTCCTAAGGCTAATGAAGCTCTTAAGATGGTTCCTCAGGAATCACAGGCAGCTGAACAGCCCGTATTTGATTACCTCGTTGCTAATGTTGGTAAGAAGGAACTCAAGCCCGCTCTTGCTAACGGCGTAACACCTATCAACTCACAGTACAATCAGCCTCTTCTTGAGTTTTCAGGATCATGTGCAGGTTGTGCAGAGACATCATACGCAAGACTTATTACACAGCTCTTTGGTGAGCATATGTATATCTCCAACGCTACAGGATGTTCATCTATCTGGGGTGGTCCTGCAGCTACATCACCTTATACAGTTAACAAGGATTCCAAGAAGGGTCCTGCATGGTCCAACTCCTTATTCGAAGACAACGCTGAGCACGGCTTCGGTATGTACTTAGGACAGAAGGTTCTTAGAAACCAGGCTATCGCTAAGATCGAAGAGATGATGCAGTCTGACAAGGCAACAGCTGAGTTCAAGGCAGCAGCAGAGAAGTTCCTCGAGACCAAGGATTGCACAACATGCAACTCAGAGTACGCAGATGCACTTGTTGCAGAACTTGAAAAAGCTGCAGCAGCAGGATGCGACAATGCTAAGGCAGTACTTGCAAAGAAAGATTACCTTCCTAAGAAGTCCGTATGGATCTTCGGTGGAGACGGTTGGGCATATGATATCGGATTCGGCGGCTTAGACCACGTACTTGCTTCCGGTGAGAACGTTAACGTTATGGTATTCGATACAGAAATGTACTCCAACACAGGTGGACAGGCTTCTAAGGCTTCCAACATCGGTGAAGTTTGCCAGTTTGCTGCAGCAGGTAAGGAAATCAGCAAGAAGTCTCTTGCAGAGATCGCTATGAGCTATGGTTACGTATATGTAGCACAGATCGCTCTTGGTGCTAACCCTGCACAGGCTGTTAAGGCTATCGCTGAAGCAGAAGCTTACAACGGACCTTCACTTATCATTGGTTACGCTCCTTGCGAACTTCACGGTATCGCTAAGGGTGGTATGAACCACTGCCAGGATGAGATGAAGAAGGCTGTTAAGGCTGGTTACTGGAACCTCTTCTCCTTCAACCCTGCACTTAAGGCAGAAGGAAAGAATCCTTTCACTCTTACATCTAAGGAAGGCGACGGAACATATCAGGAATTCCTTAACAACGAGTCCAGATATACACGTCTTGTTAAGCCTTTCCCTGAGAGAGCAGAGAAACTCTTCGCAGAGTCTGAAAAGGTTGCTAACGAGAGATATCAGCACTTACTCAAGCTTGTTGAACTCTACAAGTAATAAACATAAAATAAGATCCCGCGCATCGCGCGGGATCTTATTATTTAAAAAGAAAACCCCGCGCGATGCGCGGGGTTTTTAAGTTATATAAGATTAATTATTTAGTTAAGAGATTTAATTATTGTTTGCGTCTTGCTCAGCCTGTGCTGCAGCAGCCGCTTCAGCGGCTTCACGTTCTAGGCGTTCCTGCTCCTTTTGAGCATCTATTTCATTCTGCTTTTCGTTAATGGCCATTGCTTCAGCACTTCTGGCGTTTTCTTTTGCAATATCTTCATTGCTCAAGAGACCTGCTTGCTTCCACAAGGTTAAGAAGAAGTTATTTTGCATTATATTAACGCTGGCTTTGTAATCCATGTCAATCTGCTTGATATAACTCTCTAAATACTTATCAAGTGTTTCCTGGCTGTATTTGGATGTATCTATTTTCCATGTAGCTTCATGAGTCTTGGAATCATATACAACCTTATCATTTATGAAGCTCTTATTATAGAGTATTGCGTTATGCTGTGAATCCGAAAAGATATCTTTACCAAAAAGCAATCTTGAATCATAAGGAAGATTGAAAAGATTAAGGATAGTAGGTTCGATATCCACGTTACAGCAGAATGTATCATTAATAATGGGTTCTTCTATAGCGCTGTTATATATGATGCAGCATGAATGATATTGCTCTATCTCTGAGATTTCTTTCTGGCAGAGACTTTCTCTACCTTCATCGTCAAGATAGTAAGGATAATGATCGCCGGTGATAACGATAACTGTCTTATCAAGAATATCCGCATCCATCAACTTATCGTAGAGGTATTCCATTCCTTTTTCAAATTCGAGATTACATGCGAAGTATCTTAAAGCTTCATCATTATACTTATCTGCATCGCTTCCTAATCTTTCCTTAACTTCGTCAATATTCTTATTGGCCATATAGTTGGAACTGTTGTAAGGGCCATGACCTGAGAAGGTCATATAATATGTGAAGAACTGTCCGTTATTTACATAGTCATCCATTGACTGTTCCATCATTTCGAGGTCGCTGGAAGGCCAATGTGATGAGAATTTCATATCTTCCATGAACTTGATATTCTTGATACCGATGTTGGGCCAGGAGATGTTTCTTCTATAATATGAACCATAGTAATTATGGAATCCGTATGTTTCAATTCCGTTATCATTGAAAAAGTCTGCGATACCATAGGGCATGAAATTACGAGCGGACTGAGGGAAACTTCCTACATCGGTTCCGGACATTGCAGATCTTGATACATCAGGCCATAGAGATGTAGCAAAAGCAAACTCTCCATTAGTTGTTGTATTAAGGAATGAATTATAATAATTTGTAAGTATGATTCCGTTATTGGACATCTCATAGAGGACGGGAGTTACTTTTTCATTAACAGCGTATTTCCAAAAACCTTCTGCACAGATGTATATAAGATTGTAGCCTTCGAAGTAGCCTGTATATTCATTAGTATATGTAGGCTCTTTTTGAGCAAAGTAGATATATGTGTTTTTAAGATTTCCGTTAGGTGTTTCTTCTGCCAATGCATCAAAATCAAAAGCAGGATCTATGTGGGGTTCGTATGTGTATGTAATTTCCTCTGACTTATTGTCTTCATCATTATTGCTTTCTTCTTTATCAGCAGTTTCTGTTTTATCTTCCAAGATAATATCGTTTTTCTCTATTGTAACTGCTTCAAAAGAATCGGAGTTATTACCAATGCCAAAATAATATGCGCCGGATTCTACAATGAAGGTTGTCATGGCACCGAGACGCAGAGCAGTTGTGTCAGTATCGGATGAATTATTGGTTAATACGTAGTAGGCACTGTGAATATCCGTTCCAAGCATTTTAATGGAAAAGATACCGCCGATGAAGAGCACTACAGAAAATAAAAATGCAGGAATATGTAAAAGAAGAGGATAGCCCTTCAACCTAAACTTCTTGATAGAGGTTACTACTACCAATACGATACTTGCTATTAAGGGTAATAAGAATAGGAAAATAAGGAAAATAGAAGAGATGATTACACCCTTCATTGCCCATGAAAAGTTTCCAACCGCTGTATTGCCCATGCCGAGCATGGATACGGAAAAGAGCGATCCGAAGATTCTGAAATATACCAACTGAATGCAGTAATAGATATTAATAATGAATAAAAGTATGGGAAGTGTTATTTTGTTACCCAGATTTTTAAAGAATCCTGCGAATGCGGTAAAAAACATGGCTTCGGCAGGAACGAATGCTAAAAATGTAAGATTCATCTTGGATATCTTACCGGACATCTGAAATCTGATAAAAAGCTCCGAGAGAGTGATGATAACAAAGAATATAAAAAAATAAATGGCAAGAGTTCTTAATCCTAACAGATACTTCTTGCCGTTCTCTTTAGTAAATATTTTCTTTTTTAATGACTTTTTTTCGTTTTCGCTTGATTGGTTTTCATCCAATTTTTTATTTAAAGTTTTCATTTTTTATAATACAATATATGTGGTCTTACTTCTTATATTTAATACATACGTCTCTTTTTTAAGACAATTTAGAATACAATAAAACATATATTTAGTCAATTATTGAATTTAAGATTTCACAGAAAATATAAAATTTTGCGACATTAGGGATATGAAAAAGAACAAAAAGAGGAATTCAAATATGAATATTGTACTCGATGCTGAAAAACTTAATGATAAGGAAACAGCGCACGATTATCTTGCTGAGGTTTTATCTCTTCCTGATTATTATGGAAAGAATCTTGATGCTTTATATGACTGTGTCAGTGAGATGAATATAGAAATGATAAGTATTGTTAACTCGAATAAAGGCGAGTTCTATTATTTCAAGATCTTGGAAGTTTTTGAAGATTGCGGTATTAATATTGAGTATCAATAGAATAACAATATTATAAAAAAATAATAATCAATAATCAGTTAATTGCTACGGACATCTAAAAACAGGGATTTTAGATGTCCTTTTTATTGGACATATAACAATGTTACAATCATCTCGTAAAAGAAATACGGGAGGATTGGATATGAAAAAATTTAAAATCTTTGGTTCATTATTAACATTGGTTATCGTAGGTATCATTCTTTTTACTTCTATATCAGCTCACGCTGACAATGTCAGAAACAAAAGATATCGCGAAGCACTCGACAAGTCAGAAGACACATATGAGAGAGAGTTAAGAAATGATCTTACAGATATGGGATTTAAAAATGTAGGTATCAATATAACCAAGTCTTTTGATGAGAATAAAAACATTACATATAAGGTAGTTATCCATCATCATTCTTTTGAATATGCATCCCAGGACAGAATCGAGGAGATTAACGACCTTATGTACGATAAGGCTTTTGCCTACCTGGATGGTAATGTTAACGCTGAAATATCATATTAATTGATAAAAATATAACTTTAGTGACAATTCTGATTACTTCGTGCTATAATGATTTCGTTTTGATATACATTTAGGAGGAGTTTTATATGTATTCTTTGGATGAAGTTAAAAAAGTTGATCCTGAAATCGCACAGGCGATTGTGGATGAAGAGAACCGTCAGAACAGTCATATAGAGTTGATTGCATCCGAAAACTGGGTATCCAAGGCTGTTATGGCAGCTATGGGAAGCGTTCTTACCAATAAGTATGCTGAAGGTTATCCCGGAAAGAGATATTACGGCGGATGTGATTGTGTTGACGTAGTTGAGACACTTGCTATCGAGAGAGCTAAGAAGCTTTTTAAATGTGACTATGCTAACGTTCAGCCTCATTCAGGCGCTCAGGCTAATATGGCAGTTCAGTTTGCTATCCTTGAGCCCGGTGATACCATTATGGGTATGAACCTTGATCACGGCGGACATCTTACACATGGTTCACCCGTTAACATGTCAGGTAAGTACTTCAAGGTAGTTCCTTACGGTGTTAATGATGACGGATTCATTGATTACGATAAACTTCGTTCTCTTGCACTTGAATGCAAGCCTAAGATGATCATCGCAGGCGCATCAGCATATGCAAGAACTATAGATTTTAAGAAATTCAGAGAAGTATGTGATGAAGTTGGTGCAGTTCTCATGGTAGATATCGCACACATTGCAGGTCTTGTAGTTGCAGGTCTTCATCCTTCACCCTTCCCTTATGCAGATGTAGTTACAACAACTACACATAAGACTCTTCGCGGACCCAGAGGTGGTATGATTCTTGCTAATAAGGAAATAGCAGAGAAGTATAACTTCAATAAGGCTATCTTCCCCGGAATCCAGGGTGGTCCTTTAATGCATGTTATTGCAGGTAAGGCAGTTTGCTTCAAGGAAGCACTTTCACCTGAATTCAAGGTATACGCTCAGAACATCATCGACAATGCTCAGGCCCTTTGCAACGGACTTTTATCCAGAGGAGTTAAGATTGTATCAGGCGGTACAGACAATCACCTTATGCTTGTTGACTTAAGAGGTGAGAAGTATACAGGCAAGGAAGTTGAGAAGATGCTTGATCAGGCTCATATCACAGCTAACAAGAACACAGTTCCCAACGATCCTCAGAAGCCTTTTGTAACAAGTGGTGTTCGTCTTGGTACACCCGCAGTTACATCACGTGGTATGAATACAGAAGATATGGACAAGATTGCAGATGCTATCGCTGCTGTAGTTAAGGGTGGCGAGGAGAAGATTCCTTACGCAAGAGCAATCGTTGACGAGCTTACAGCTAAGTATCCTCTTAAATAATTAATTAGATTTTTAGTATAATGAGTAGGGGATTACTCCTACTCATTATTTTTTGAAGTTTGGATATTCCAGAGATGAATAAGAAAAGAAGATGTATTAACAGAATATTGGCTCTCGCATTTTCTTCACTGTTGTTATTAACAGCGTGTAAGAAGAATGTAGTTGTTACCGGTGGATTCTCGGAAGGCGAAGTATTCAGAATCAATAATCTTAGCTGTACAAGAACTGAGATGAATATATATCTTACCAATATGGCTAACTCATACGAAGCCACATTCGGAAGTGAGATATGGAATACAACTGCAGGCGATACTACAATCGAGGAAGCCTTTAAGGATACCGTATTAGCCAAGATTACGAGAATTAAGGTTCTTAATCTTATGGCTAAGGATGAGAAGGTGTCTTTGTCGTCTGATGAGAAGAAGTCTCTAAAAAAAGCTTCCAAGGCATATATTAAGAGCTTATCCAAGGAAGAAAAGAGCATCCTCAACGCGGATGAAGATACTGTATACAAGATGTATTCAGAGTATGCACTTGCGGAAAAGGTATATAACTCCATCGTTGGCGAAGTTGAATTAGAGATTAGCGACGATGATGCCAGAAGCATTACTGTTGAGCAGATATTCATTAAGACGTATCATGAGTCAAGTAGCGGCAGATTAACGGACTTCTCTGCATCTGCCAAGGCAGAGGCTGCCAACAGAGCAAGGGACATAAGAGAAAAGGCTGTATCGGGTACTGATTTTGAGAGCCTTTGCGCTACATATAATGAAGATCTTGAGAGCACTCATACTTATAGAAGAGGAGAGATGCCTGCTGAGTACGACGCAGTTGCTTTCGAACTCGAAGAGGGAGAGATAAGCGATGTTATCTATACAGCAGATGGCTACTATATCTTAAAGTGCATCAGTGCATATGAGAGAAAGTCCACGGCAGAGAATAGAGAGGCTATCATCAATGAAGCCAAGATGAAAGCTTTTGAAGAAAAGTACGAAGCATTCCTTCCTAATGTAATTGCTTCTTTGAACGAGAAGGAATGGAATGAGATTACTATCATCCATGATGACAGAGTTAAGAATAATTCCTTCTTTACTATTTATACCGACATCATGATTGATGGTAAGTAAAGTATAAAAATTTTTATTTAGAATAACGTTTTTTTACGGATTATATACTGATTTGATACCGAAAAGAAGATTTATTAGCACTCATTTTGATTGAGTGCTAATTTTTTATTGACTTTCGATTTTGGTGGTCTTATAATCTATTTTGTGGTCAGTAAAGACACGAAATATTGAGAGAATATTAAAGAAATAACATAAAGAGGTGAATAGTATGGCTAAAAAAGGTTCATTATCCATTAATTCAGAAAACATTTTCCCGATTATCAAAAAATGGTTGTATTCAGACCATGATATATTCATGCGTGAACTTATCTCCAATGGCTGTGATGCCATTACCAAGCTTAAGAAGCTTGATATGATGGGAGAATATACTCTTCCCGATGGTTACAAGGAGAGAATTGATGTAATCGTTAATCCTGAGAAGAAGACACTTGTTTTCAAGGATAACGGTCTTGGTATGACAAGCGAAGAAGTTGAAGAATACATCAACCAGATTGCTTTTTCAGGTGCAACTGATTTCATTGAGAAATATAAGGATAAGGCTAATGATGATCAGATTATCGGTCATTTCGGTCTTGGTTTCTATTCAGCATTCATGGTAGCTGACAAGGTTACTATTGATACACTTTCATATAAGGATGGCGCTAAGGGCGTACATTGGGAGTGCGACGGTGGTACAGAGTTTACTATGGAAGAATCCGATAAGAGTGATGTAGGAACCATCATTACCCTTTATCTCATGGAAGATTGCGTAGAGTTCTGCAACGAGTATAGAGCAAGAGAAATTATCAAGAAGTACTGCTCATTCATGCCGACAGAAATCTATCTTCAGAAAGAGGATACCAAGGAAACACAGACTATCAAGGTAAGTGAAAAACTTGATGACGATGAAGTAGTAGAAGAACTTGAGAAAAAAGAAGGGGACGATGAAGCTAAGCTCAAGATTAAAAAGCGCCCCGAGATGCTCAATGATACACATCCTCTTTGGATGAAGAATCCTGCAGAGTGTGACAAGGAAGAGTACCTTGCTTTCTATAGAAAAGTCTTCAATGATTACAAGGAGCCTCTTTTCTGGATTCATCTTAACATGGATTATCCATTTAACCTTAAGGGTATCTTATACTTCCCTAAGATTAATATGGAATATGATGCAATCGAAGGAACAATCAAGTTATATAACAACCAGGTATTTATCGCAGATAACATCAAGGAAGTTATTCCTGAATTCCTTCTTTTACTTAAGGGTGTAATCGATTGTCCCGATCTCCCTCTTAATGTATCACGTTCTGCACTTCAGAATGACGGATTCGTTAATAAGATCAGCGAATACATCACCAAAAAGGTTGCTGACAAGTTATCCGGAATGTGCAAGACAGATAAGGACAACTACGAGAAGTATTGGAGCGACATATCACCTTTTATCAAGTATGGTTGCTTAAAGGATGACAAGTTCTGCGAGAAGATGAATGATTACATTCTCTTCAAGAACTTAAATGATGAATACATGACACTTCCTGAGTGTCTCGAGACCAAGCCCATTGATACTTCGGATGCAGTTGATGAAGACGGCAATACCGTAGAGGCTGAGGTTGTATCGGAAGGAGAAAAGTCTGATTCCGCTGACAATGCTGAGGGTTCTGAGGGGGAGAACAAAGAAGAAAAGAAAGAGAAGATTATCTACTTCGTAACAGATCCCGTAGAGCAGAGCCAGTATGTTGCCATGTTCAAAAAGGCTAAGATGGATGCAGTTATGCTTACCGATAATATCGATATGCCGTTCATCAATCAGCTTGAGATGAAGAATGAAGGCGTACAGTTCAAGAGAATCGATGAGGACTTATCAGATGCTCTTAAGAGTAAGACTTCAGCTAAGGCAGAAGAGGAACTCAAGGCAAGCGAAGAAGAACTCTCCAAGCTCTTTAAGAAGATTGTTAAGAAAGACAATATCAAGATTAAACTTGAGAAGCTCAAGAATAAAGATATCTCTGCAATGATGACTATGTCAGGTGAGACCAGAAAGATGCAGGAGATGATGCGCATGTATGCCGGTGGTATGGGCATCGACGAGTTCAGCAAGGAAGGACTCTCGCTTGTACTTAACGCAAATAATAAGCTCGTTCAGTACTTGATGGAGAATAAGGAAGGTGAGAATACCAATCTTATCTGCGAACAGCTCTTCGACCTGGCGCTCATCCAGCATGGTCCTTTATCGCCCGATGAGATGACCAAGTTTGTGGCAAGATCCAATAAGATTATGATGATTCTTGCAAAATAACGATATAATACACGGAGTGCATAATGCAGGTAAAATTTGAGAAAGTCGATGCTCCCGAAAAAGAGGAAGCGTTGATAAAAGCTCAATCAAATACCGATGATATCAAGGCTGCCATCGAACTGCTTGAAGGGGGAAAACGAAAAATCCCCCTTATTAAAGACGGCGAAACGGTTCTTTTGGAAACATCATTCTTTTATTACATCGAATCCGTGGATAAAAGAACCTTTGTATATACAAAAGATGATTGCTTTGAATCCAAGCTAAGATTATATGAACTTGAAGAAACGCTCGGTGCATATTTTCTTCGAATATCAAAGTCCATGATTGTCAATCTCAAAAAGATTAAGACGGTCAAATCGGACTTAAGCGGCAGGATGGAAGCTTCCATGCTTAACGGTGAGAAGATCGTTATTTCGAGGAACTACGTAAAAGAAATAAAGAGGAGGCTGGATTTATGAACAAATTAAAAATGCTGTTCTTAGAGACATGCTTTATTTCTCTCGGTATATTTTTCGGAGTCGGTACGGTATCGGCCGTCATGCATCTTTTGGGGCAGGAATATTCAATCAATTGGTATTTTTCTCTCAGTGTAATACTTGCAGGCTTTTTATGCTCGTTTCCGTCGCTTATCCTTTTTTCAGAGAAGATAAAACCGTTCTTTGTAAGAATACTGATACATTTTGCTATTCTCTTTGGTGCGGTATCACTTCTCGGATGGCTGTTTAAATGGTATTCGGGCATTCTCTCATATGCTGTTGTAATGGGAATATTTATCTGCGTATATATTTTCGTCTGGGTAATAACCAAATGGATATACAATAAAGACGACAAGGAAATCAACAATGCATTGACGTCTTTTAGAGACGAAGAATAACCCGTATTTACGTAATTTCACACAAATTATTATAAAAAAGAGCATCTTGGTAGACCATTTTTGCATCTTGGTCGAGATGCTCTTTTTTTATTTTTTCTTTTCGATAAAATGAGTTCATCAGTTAGGAAAACAAAAGAAAGGAAAAACAATATGAACGTAATCGAAGTAAGAAATCTGGTAAAAAAATATAACGAACACTTGGCAGTAAAAGGAATCGATTTTGATGTAAAAGAAGGAGAACTCTTCGCGTTCTTAGGAGAAAACGGAGCAGGCAAATCCACAACAATTAACATCCTTTGCACAATACTCAAAAAGACATCAGGAGATATCAGAATCTGTTCGCATGAACTTGGAAAAGAAGACGACCTCATCAGAAAAGACATCGGAATAGTTTTTCAAAACTCGGTACTTGATGACAAACTCAGCGTAAAAGAAAATCTATACTCAAGAGGCAGCTACTACGGACTGACAAAGAAGCAGATAGAAGAGAGACTTAAGGAATTCTACACACGCTTTGAACTCGAAGAAATAATGAATCGTAAATACGAAAAATTATCCGGAGGCCAAAGAAGAAGGGTCGATATAGTAAGAGCGCTTTTAAACAATCCCAAGATTCTCTTCCTCGATGAACCTACAACGGGACTTGATCCCAAGTCCAGAAAAATCGTGTGGGATTACATAGATTATCTGAGAAGAGAAAAAGGAATGACAATCTTTTTAACCACACATTATATGGAAGAAACAAGAGATGCCAATCATGTGGTTATCCTTGATAAGGGAGAGATAATCGCCAGAGGAACGCCGCAGGAACTTAAAAGCACTTACGCATCTTCCAAGCTTTTATGGTATACAAACAGAAATGAAGAGAATGACCTGACGGCAGGAAAGATTAACAAAAATGTAATCTATGATGCGGATCATTACAATATCTTATTTGACAAGGACATAATTGACATCATAGCTGATAACAAAGACAGATTCACGGATTTTGAGATTATTAAGGGAAGCATGGACGATGTCTTTTTGAATCTTACCGGAAGAATGATAGCTAACTAGGTAATGGAATAACAGGATAACAAAACTGACAATTGATTAATAAAAAAAAAGGAGAACTTATAATGAAAGGTTTTATCGGATTAACAAAAAGAAACGTACAGATATATTTTAAAGATATCCATTCGGTTATTTTTTCATTGCTTACATCAATCATAGTATTCGTGCTCTACCTTCTGTTCTTAAAAGGATCGTTTGTTAATGCAATCGAAGGCTCGATGAAGGGACTTGAGTCACTTATTAATGCAGATGATATCAAGATGTTTGTTAACGGCGTATTGCTTGTCGGAATCCTTGGCTCCGCAACAATTACGATTCCCTATAACTGCCTTACCACGATAGTTAAGGACAGGGAGAGAAAGGTAGATTATGATATCCTTGCAACACCTGTAAAAAGATGGCAGATTATTTTATCCTACCTTTTTGCGGCAATCATATGTTCATTCTTCATGACATCGCTTTTGCTTACCGCAGGACTTACAATACTTGCTGTTCTCGGCAATATGCATTTAAGCGTATTAAGTATAATCGCTGCTTACGGAGTAATCCTTCTTGGATGCATGTCATCAAGCGCACTTTTTATGACAGTTGTATTATTCTTTAAATCTTCATCCGCAGCAGGTGCTTTCTTCGGTATACTTTCGGCGGCAGCAGGATTCGTGATCGGAGCATATATTCCCATTTCGCAGTTTTCGTCCAAGATTCAGACGCTTTGCAATCTGTTCCCCGCAAGCCATATCTGCGCATTGTTAAGAAATGTACTCTTAAACGGCTGCATCGATGAGATGAATCGCTCCATAGGCGGTGTTGACAACGGATTGTTTTCCGAGGCACTTCGTCAGTCGATGACTTTTAACGCATCGCTCTTTGACAAGAGCTTAAGTGTAAACGTAATGTGCATGTATATCGCGGCATTTACTCTGGTAAGCCTCATTGCAATGGTCTTCTTATACACAAGAGTATATAAAAAGAACTAGACAGCGCATGTTTTTACTTTTTCTTGTGTAAGTCGTCGAAGTGTAGTAAAATGAAACTATCTTTGGGTTAGAAAATGACCTGACATTTTTAAATAATAAGGAGTTAAAAATGGCACAAGTTGGTATAGTGATGGGCTCCGATTCGGATATGCCCGTAATGAGCAAAGCAGCCGAGATGCTTGATAAGTTCGGTATCTCATACGAGATGACCATTATTTCGGCTCACAGAGAACCCGATGTATTCTTCGAATATGCTAAGAGTGCAGAATCTAAGGGATTCAAGG
>JAEEQX010000113.1 GCA_016285575.1 Lachnospiraceae bacterium | reverse complement strand
AAACTCGTTAAAGCTATGGGAGTTTAATATATGAAGCAGATTCCCTTAGTTCTAAAAAATAATCAGCTGCTCCTTTGGGGTCGGATAAATGGCTCAATAAACATTCAGTTCATTTTGGATACAGGCTGTTCAAGCACGCTGCTTTCCAAGGAGGTGGGTGATATACTCTTCCTGAAAGGCAACCTTGTTAAGTCGGATATAAAAGGAACCCTTGCAAGTTCATATGGTGGCGTATATACCGCACAACAAAAAGAAATCAGCATCAGGAACCTGACTCTTGGTAAGATTAAATTGAAGAATGTGGAAGCTTCCATATGTGATCGATATGGTGGGCCATGTCTGCTTGGTATGTCTGCTTTAGACAAACTGGATGGCTACTCAATCACAAAGGACAAACTGATGATTGATGACGGTAAGTCGGAAATGATTTCCACAACGGGCAAGGTGGAAGATCACAAGCCCAACAAAACACGGTTTAAGGGTTGTATTAAACGAATCCGCAAGATTCGTGAAGAAAGTGGAACGGAAGATTATAAGTTTGACTATGCCAAGCATGTCATGCTTATCTACAATCCCATACAGTCATGTTATCCGTTACTTTTAGACAAGAAATATAAACTCGTCAGTGAGGTGTTGGAAGAGCTGCAGCCGCTCATCAAGAAGAATCTTGAAGATGACGAAGAAAATACAAGCCAGAAAGGTGCCTTCATTACGGCCTATTTTAATTTCTATCTGGCTTCGGCCTATTATGGACTGGAACGGCTTGAAGAGGCACTGATGTATTATGATAAGGCTGGAAAATTCTTTCTTCGAGGTAGTTCGATACTGAACGAAATCAATGAGGTTTCTCGAAGGATTCGTGAAAAGATCGCAGAAAGAGATAAGGACAAGCCGAGGGTATTTGCTCCAGCCAAGACTACCACGTTTGAGGAGGATGTACAGGCTTATAATCTTCATCAGATTGATTATGAGGATTATTATTATGGAAATGGTGAGATAAAATCAGCGTATGTAGGCTTTCAGAATTATGATGATGCTTATAAGTTTTGTCGCATGAATCATAAGCGTTTGGAAGTGCTGGAGATGAATGATGGGAAATGGCAGAGGACTGGTAATATTCCTACGGAAAACCTTTACTATAGCAATCTGAAAATGGAGGAAGGGTTCAAATGCTATGCTTATGAATCGTCTATTAATGAAGATTTAAAAAAACAGACTGAGCTGTTGGGCAATGACAAGGAGCTAATAGGGCAAGTCACAGAGAATGCTGAAAAGGCGAAGACAATCTTAAAGTCAGAAAAATGCTTTTATGGGTATTATCCTGCTGTGGTTCTTCATGAAGACAATCTTGCCCTTGATGCGCTTATTAAGCCGGGTGGAAGTATATCCTGGCACGGGCAGCAACTTATGCTTGCTGCTATGGATATTGAAGAATCGGTTAGAAAAAGACTTGAAGACGATGTCCTGTCTGGCAGAATTATACCCTGCGCTTTTGGTCAGATGCCAGAGGACTATATTTATTTGGCTGATAAAAACAGGGAACTGAAACCATTTTGCGAGGAGGACTATGCTGCAAAGAATGATCCGGAGAACAGTCGTTGTATGGGACGTTTCATTATATATGATGACGAAAACTGCGTAGGATATGGATGGCGTTCCACTTACGACGACAAGTATTGGCGCTGGGAAGGTGTGGAGCATAGCAATATTAGTGGTTTTCCAAACACAGGCGATGACACTTCAATAGAAAACGATCATCGAATTTGCTATTGGCAATTAATCCTTAGACGCGACGAGGATGACAGTGGATTCATTCATCCTGAGGCTTTCTGATTATATATTTATGGATATGATAAGTATTTAAAGGATGGATAAGCATGGGAAATAGATTTGAAGCAGCTAAGCAATATCTTATTGATCTTCTTAGGGCATACGGTCATCGGCCTATTATTGTCAAGGTACGTATGGATGGTTCAGAAGTTGAAGTAATGGCCAAGAATATGGTTAAGAAACAACTTACTGTAGCAGGCATTCTTTTTCCTTACGGAGAGGGGAATAAGCCTAATCAACGTGTCATTAACACTGCGATAGATAGGGATATGTTAAGTGTTATTTTCCATGAGGCATTGTTTGAGTTTGAAACAGCATATATAGAAGCGAATTGCAAGGATAATCCAAGGGCTGCAAGATTCATAGACTCTGTATATGATTGGATTGAAAGGAAACAAGAATGGATGAAATGTACTTTCCCCTCTTATACAGATGAAGAGCTTCAGCCATTCTTGCCAGACAAAGAAGTGGAGGATGAAAGCATAGATTGGGGAGCAAGAAAGCAGGCAAGGGAATTTTTAGCTACTTTTGGAATAAATAGTCTTGAGAGTACAGATGACATCAATAAGATCTTTTGGGAAATGGCGGTTCGACGTAAACCTGTTAGTAATAAAGTAAGGGATGCCGTTCGAATTGCATTGAGCAGTGACAGACTGATGAAAGTATTCAATCATAATCTGACTATCTACAACGACTATTTCAAAGCAAAATCAGAGAGTCCAGAATTTAGAGATGATGAACAGTTGGTGAAGGATGTCACCAAACAGAATAAAAAGGTTATTCAGGAAGTAGAGCAGTTAAGAAGCCAACTGAGAAAAGAAAGTAATATTGAGAAACAGGAGCTGAAACGTGAGGAAAGTATGTCCCGGAAACTGGTAAAGAAGTTTATGAACATGCTCAAAACCAATAATACCAGGTTTAATCGGGCCTACGACTTAAATAATGAAGCTGATATTATCGAGTTTCTATCGTGGTATAAAATGATAAAACGCCCTGTTAACAAGAAAACAATCAGGGATATGAGTAGATTAAAATGTACTGAGCCTGGAGCAGAAGAACTGTTTCTAAGACTGGTAGAGGAACATAATGCAGAATTTGGCAATGTTGCTGAAGAAATAGAAGAGAGTGATGATTAAAGCACTTACAAAAATAACCTTGTAAATACTATAATACTTTAATACAACAATATTGGAATACAAAAATACGGTAATACAATAATATTCTAATCAAGTTATATATATGCACCTCAATATGGTAATACATCAATATTGAGGTGCATTTTTGTGTTATATATATAATATAAGTACGTGCGCGAAGTAACTTTTATCTGTATAATGTTAGAATAATTAGAAATATATATTTAATTAATCTTAAATATATTAGAAATATTGTGATATATTTCAAATATTTCTATAACTTTGCATACAAAAATATGAAAATATCACAATATAATAATAAGTATTCAAATATTTAAAGTATGAAAACTAAGATTATTTCGGTCGCTAACCACAAGGGAGGCGTAGGTAAAACAACGACAGTTGCAAGTATTGGATCCATTCTTGCAGCAAAGGGACACAGTGTGTTGTTGGTGGATTTAGATGCCCAGTCGAACCTGACCAGCAGCCTTATGAAAGGGGAGCCTGACACTTCCATCTATTCGGCACTATTGGGTAAGAGTGAGATGCCTATCATCCCGTTAAGTGAGAATCTGTTCTTGGTTCCAGCTACGCTTCAATTAGCGATGGCCGACTTAGAACTGGCTTCGGCTATGGCCAGGGAGAGACTGTTGGCAGAGTTGCTGGAGAAAGTGTCAGGCAAGTTTGAGTATATCTTGATAGACTGTCCTCCATCGTTGGGACTGCTGACGCTTAATGCCTTTACCGCCAGCACTGACATCATCATCCCTCTGGTAGCCGAGGTGCTGCCGTTCAAAGGTCTGGCTATGATTAACAATTTCATAGTGATGGTGCGTCGTCGACTTAATCCTAATGCACATATCTCCGGCATTCTGATTACGCGATGGGAGTCAACAAAACTGGGTAGGGGCGTGGAAAAGCAACTGCGCGACTCACTAGGGAAGACAGTTTATCAGACGAAGATCCGCAAGAATGTAAGTTTGGCAGAGGCACCTTACGAGGCTCAGGACATCGTGACCTATGCGCCCAAGAGTAATGGAGCACAGGACTATCTGGCATTCACCGAAGAACTGATAAAGAGCATGAATCACTAAAATTTTGAGAATAATGAAGAAGAAATTTGATATGAGCGACCTCGTTGAGAACCTAACGAGTGAGCCGAATGAGGAGCCAGGACGCAGAACGAGAGCTGGCTCCAAGGAAAAGAAGCAGATGGAGCATGTATGTACGCTAATTGAAGCAGGACAGATAGCGAAAGTTCGGGCTATTGCAGAGCGTGAA
>JAEEQX010000112.1 GCA_016285575.1 Lachnospiraceae bacterium | reverse complement strand
AGGAAATCATATGGCTTCTAATAAAATAAGAATGTCCGGAATGGTTTCCGGAATGGATACTGAAAGTTTAATAACAGCCCTTACAAGCGCTCATAAGACCAAGGTTGACAAAGCTAAGGGTGAGCAGAAGAAGTTAGGTTGGACTCAGGATGCTTGGAAGAGTATGAACTCGAAAATCTACGGATTATTTTCGGGCAAACTTTCCGGTATGAGATTCTCAGATTCTTATAATAAGAAGGTAACAACATCTTCAAGTTCTGCCTTAAGCGTAACTGCTGGAGCTAATGCTGCCGAAGGTACTATGACTGCAAAAGTAAAAGCAATGGCAAAAGCTGGATATCTTACAGGCGCAGAGATTAAAACCACTACCAACGAAAAGGTTACCCAGGATACTAAGCTCACAGAACTGGGCATTACCGCTGGATCTACTATTTCTATTAGCGTTGCAGGCAAGTCAAAAGACATTGAAGTAACTGAAGATATGACTATGTATGGCTTTACAACTGCACTTAAGGAAGCAGGAGTTAATGCCAATTTTGACGTAGAGAATAAGAGACTTTTTATAAGCGCCAAGGAAACTGGAGCAGAAAATGATTTCAAGTTTACAAGTTCAGGTGCAGATCTCACCAAACTTGGCCTCACAGAAACATCTGGAGCAAAAAGAATTAAGGGTGAAGATGCAGAACTAGAACTTAATGGGGCAACATTTAAATCTTCTAGTAACACATTTAAAATAAATGGATCTACGTATACGGTTAACGATGTATCTAATGAGACAATTACTCTAAAGACTTCTATGGATACTTCGGGTATCTATGATACCATTAAAAATTTCTTTAAAGATTATAATGAGACTATCAATGCGATGTCTAAGGCATATAACGCTGAGTCATCGAGTAAGTATTCGATGCTTACTGATGAAATGAAGGATTATATGTCCGATAAAGAAGTAGAGGAATGGGAAGGTAAGATTAAAGATTCTCTTCTTAGAAAGGATTCTTCTCTAAATAGCATTATGTCTGCAATGCGTGATGCTATGTCTCAAGCGATAGAAATAGATGGTAAAAAATACACACTTGCAGATTTTGGTATTGATAAACAAAGTTATTTGAATGCCGACGCTAATGAAAAGTATGCTTATCATATTTACGGAGATTCAGATGATGCAGTATATGCTGGAAAAACGGATAAACTAAAGGATATGATTGAAAAAGATCCGGAGTTGGTTTCTAAGTTTTTCACAGAATTATCAAATAAACTGTATGATTCAATGAATGAACAGATGCGTTCTACTGATTATAGTTCTGCATATAAAGTATATGAAGATAAGAGAATGCAAAAAGATTATGATAATTATACTAAAAAAATCGCAGAGTTAGAAAAGAAACTAACCGAAGCGGAAGATAGGTATTATAAAAAGTTTGGGGCTATGGAATCGATGTTGTCAAAAATAAATGATTCCTCGTCAGCTATTTCATCATTGTTTAATATGTAAATACAACGAGATCGTCGTGTAACAGTGCTTTATCGGTGATTTTGTACGACGATCTCGATTTTTGTATCTGGAGGAAATTATTAGATGAATAACAATCCATACAACCAGTATCAAAGAAACAAAATTTTGACCGCATCGCAAGCAGAATTGACATTGATGTTGTATGAAGGAGCTATCAAGTTTGGAAATATAGCGATAGCTGCGATGAGAAAAGAAAAGAAGGATATCGAAACAGCACATAATAATATAGTTAAAGTGCAAAAAATTATCGAAGAATTTAGATGTACTCTTAATTGGGACTATCCAATAGCACAGGACTTCGATAACGTCTACGTGTATCTTTTACAAAGACTACTTCAAGCGAACATGGCAAAAGATCCAGATATTATGGAAGAAGTTGTTGGACATCTTCGAACAATGCGAGATACATGGGTTGAAGTGATGAATAAGAACAAAAGAGGAGAAGTGTAAAACTTCTCTTTTTTGGATATAATTATGGCAAGAACGACAACTCAACTGATAAGGGTAAATTGGAGGGAGAAAATGGATAATTATCTTAACTTATTAAAAGATAGTCTAATAAAAAAAGAAAAGAACCTGAATGAATTAATCAAACTGAGTGAAAAACAATCAGAGATAGTTAAGGCAGAGAATGTGGACTGGGACGAGTTTACACATATTGTCGACGAAAAGGGAGTGTTGATAGATGAAATCATGAAACTTGATGATGGATTTGAAGCATTGTTTTCTCGAATTAAGGATGGACTAAAAGAAAATAAGGAAAATTATAAAGATATTATAGTAGAAATAAAGAAATTAGTTACTTCGGTCACAGAGAAGAGTGCTGATTTAGAAGCTACTGAAAGACGAAACAAGACAATAATAGAAGCAGCATTCTCAAATGCAAGAAAAGAAATTAGACAATCTAAACTAGGACAAAAAGCGGCAGCAGACTATTATAATAAGATGAATAAGATAAATACAATCGATCCTCAATTGATGGACAAAAACTGCTAAAAATTTTTTGGAATTTTTTGAAGCAGGGGTTAAGAAAAGCAAAAGAAAGCCGATATATTATTTACAATTAAATAAGTTACTGTTAACTTAAGTAACTGGTTGGATGGAGCGTACGGCCGGAAGACGAGTTACGAAAAACAGAGTGGCAAGGAAGCCACCGGAATTTCAAGGAGGAAAAAAATATGGTAGTACAGCACAATTTAAGAGCAATGAATTCCAACAGAATGTTGGGCATCACAAGTAGTTCACAGGCAAAGTCAACTGAGAAGTTATCTTCGGGATACAAAGTAAACCGTGCAGCAGATGATGCAGCAGGTCTTGCAATTTCCGAGAGAATGAGAAAACAGGTTCGTGGTCTTACTAAGGCTGTTTCAAATGCACAGGATGGTATTTCTTGTTTACAGACAGCTGAAGGCGCATTGAATGAAATTCATGATATGCTTCAGAGAATTAACGAACTTGCAATGCAGTCAGCAAATGGAACAAACTCTGACACAGATCGTGGCTACCTCGATTCAGAAGTAACTGCATTAAAGAGTGAAATTACACGTATTAAGAGTTCATGTAAGTTTAACGACATGCAGCTTCTTGGTGGTGCATTCAGCAACAAGACAGTTCAGGTTGGTTACACAGATAGCGTTGATGCAATTGATATCAGTATAGGTGATTTCAGTATCACAGTTGGTGGAATTGCTTCAGCAGATGCTGCAAAAACAGCTTTAGGAGCAGTTGGAACAGATCTTGATACTATTTCAAGTCTTAGATCCAATCTTGGTGCAAAGCAGAATCGTCTTGAGCACACAGTAAATAACCTTAACAACGTTGTAGAGAATACAACAGCAGCTGAATCACAGATTCGTGATACAGATATGGCATCTGAAATGGTTAAGTACTCCAACAATAATATCCTTGCTCAGGCAGGTACAGCAATGTTGGCACAGTCTAACCAGGCTAATCAGAACGTATTATCTTTACTTGGATAATTTATTTGAAGACTACCAAAAGGAACCGGGAAACCGGTTCCTTTTTTATATTCATTCATGAATAAATATGTAGGAAAAGAGATGTTCATATTTTTATGATATAACTATATCAAAACTATTATTTATGCGGACAAGACAGGAAATATATGATAAAATTTTATAAAAGTAGTTATCATATGTTTTTCTAATATTTCTAGTATTACGCCGCATTATGTTTAAGAAATATAAAAGCGAAACGATAGATTATGAACGATTTAATTATTTCCAATACATTTTTTAAGAGAGAAAAAAGAAGAAGTTTTGTAGTAGGAGAATCCATGAAACGTTCGTGGGCTTCTGACCTTATGATACTAGAAGATCTTAAGGAAGTGTGTCAAAAGCACTCCCTAAAGATTTTTGCGTGTTATGGGACTCTTCTTGGAGCGGTTAGAGATCGTGGATTTATTGCTTGGGATGATGATATTGATTTAGGGCTCGTGGGCGAGGACTATGTATCTTTTTTAGATATTATATCCAAAGAGTATGGTTACAAATACAACATATTAAATTCTTATACTAGGCCATGGTATCATATGAAATTTACGCATATAACAAATGGCAAAGAAGTAAATTTTTCTCGAGATCATCTCAAAAAATGGAACGGATGTCCCTTTATGGCGGGCCCGGATATATATCCATATTATTATATTCCCAGAAATCTGGAAGAGGAAAAATATATTCTGCATATGCTTGAAAAGATTGATTATACAATCGCTCTTTCAAGACAATCAAGTGA
>JAEEQX010000029.1 GCA_016285575.1 Lachnospiraceae bacterium | reverse complement strand
TCCTGATGATGTTAAGCTTATTATGATTGACCCAAAAGTTGTTGAGTTGTCTGTATATAACGGCATTCCTCACCTCTTACTTCCTGTTGTTACTGATCCCAAGCAGGCTTCGGCTTCGCTTCATTGGGGCGTTAGCGAGATGGAAGACAGATACAAGAAGTTCGCTGACTTTGGTGTAAGAGACCTTAAGGGTTATAACGAAAAGATAGTATCCGAAGGCGGCAATAAGCTTCCTCAGGTTGTAATTATAGTAGATGAGCTTGCAGATCTTATGATGGTTGCAGGTAAGGAAGTTGAAGAATCGATATGTCGTTTGACACAGCTTGCAAGAGCTGCCGGTATTCATCTAATCATTGCAACTCAGAGACCTTCGGTAGATGTTATTACAGGTCTTATTAAGGCCAATATGCCCAGCCGTATTGCATTTGCAGTATCAAGTGGTGTTGATTCACGTACAATTCTTGATACAACAGGCGCTGAAAAACTTCTTGGTAAGGGTGATATGTTATTCTTCCCCAGAGGTACCAATAAGCCTTCACGTATACAGGGTTGCTTCGTATCCGATAATGAAGTTCTTGATGTTGTTGATTTCATTAAGAATCAAAATATCAAGGGATATGATGAGAGAATAATAGAATCCGTTAAAAGTGGAAATACAGGTTCTTCTTCGTTCTCAGGTGGAAGCGATATAGATGATTTGTTTTCGGAAGCAGGCAGATTTATAATAGGCAAGGAAAAAGCTTCAATTGGTGCACTTCAGAGAGCCTTTAAGATTGGCTTTAACAGAGCTGCCAGAATTATGGATCAGCTTGAAGCCAATGGCGTAGTAGGCGGTGAAGAAGGTACCAAGCCCAGAAAGATATTGATGACTCTCGATGAATTCGAAGAGCTTGTTAATAAGATAAATAATTAATAAAAGGAGAATTGGATATGAAATCTGACATTGAAATCGCTCAGGAAGCGAAAATGAAACCTATTGTCGAGGTTGCAAAACTTCTCGATATTCCTGAAGATGATCTTGAATTATATGGTAAATACAAGGCAAAATTGTCGGACGAATATATCGATTCCGTTAAGAACAATAAAAACGGTAAGTTAGTTTTGGTTACAGCTATTAACCCCACACCCGCAGGTGAAGGAAAGACTACAACAACTGTAGGCCTTGGCGAAGCACTCGGACGTATGGGTAAGAAAGCTGTTATAGCATTAAGAGAGCCTTCACTTGGACCTTGCTTTGGTATCAAGGGCGGTGCTGCAGGCGGCGGATATGCTCAGGTAGTTCCTATGGAAGATCTTAACCTTCATTTTACAGGCGATTTCCATGCTATTACATCTGCCAATAACTTACTTGCTGCATTACTTGATAATCATATCCAGCAGGGTAATCAGCTCGGTATAGATACAAGAAGCGTTGTATGGAAGAGATGTCTGGATATGAATGACAGAGCTCTTCGTAATATCGTTATCGGACTTGGCGCTAAGGCTGACGGTGTTGTTAGAGAAGATCATTTTGTTATTACTGTTGCATCAGAGATTATGGCAATCCTTTGCCTCGCTGATGATATGAATGATCTTAAGGAAAGACTTGGCAAGATTGTAGTTGCTTATAACTATGAAGGCGCTCCTGTTACAGCTAAGGATCTTGGTGCAGTTGGTTCTATGGCTGCTTTACTTAAGGATGCTCTTAAGCCCAATCTTATTCAGACACTTGAGAATACACCCGCTATCGTTCATGGTGGTCCTTTTGCAAATATCGCACATGGTTGTAACTCAGTAAGAGCAACGAAGACAGCTCTTAAGATTGCTGATTATTGTATCACTGAGGCAGGCTTCGGTGCTGACCTTGGTGCTGAGAAGTTCCTCGATATTAAGTGCCGTATGGCTAATCTTAAGCCTGATGCAATCGTTCTTGTTGCTACAGTTCGTGCACTTAAGTATAACGGTGGCGTAGCTAAAGAAGACTTATCCAAGGAAAACTTAGATGCTCTTAAGAAGGGTATTGTTAACCTTGAAAAGCATATAGAAAACCTTCAGAAATATGATGTTCCTGTAGTTGTTACACTTAACTCATTCGTAACAGATACTAAGGCAGAAACTGATTTCGTTGAAACATTTTGTAAGGAAAGAGGATGTAACTTCGCATTATCTGAAGTATGGGAAAAAGGTGGAGAAGGCGGAATCGAACTTGCTAAGGCAGTTCTTGAAACTCTTGAGACTAAGGAAAGCCATTTCCATACATTATATGCTGATGATTTATCACTTGAACAAAAGATTGAAACTATTGCTAAGGAAATCTACGGTGCTGATGGAGTTAACTATTCATCAACAGCTAAGAATCAGCTTAAGAAGTTAAAAGATCTTGGTTTCTCCAATATGCCCGTATGCGTTGCCAAGACACAGTATTCGTTATCAGATGATCCCAAGCTTCTTGGCAGACCTGAACATTTCAACATCGAAGTAAGAGAATGCTATGTATCAGCAGGCGCAGGATTCGTAGTAGTTATCACCGGTGCAATTATGACTATGCCCGGATTACCCAAGGCTCCCGCAGCTCTTGGCATCGATGTAATAGATAATAAGATTACCGGATTATTCTAAGGAGTTAAAATGGCTGAGATTATTGATGGCAAGGCTATATCCGCTCAGATAAAAGATGAGTGTAAGGAAAAGGTAGCTAAGTTAAAAGCAGAAGGAAAAGAAGTATGTCTTGCGGTTATCCAGGTTGGTAATGACCCTGCAAGTAGCGTATATGTGGGTAACAAGAAGAAAGCTTGTGAGTATATCGGAGCTAAGTCTTTAGCATACGAATTAAAAGAAGAGACTACTAACGAAGAATTACTTGAGCTTATTGATAAGCTTAATAACGATGATTCTGTAAACGGTATTCTCGTTCAGCTTCCTCTTCCCAAGCATCTAAACGAAGATGAAGTATTAAAGAGAATTAATCCGGATAAGGATGTTGATGGATTCCATCCTGTTAATGTAGGTAGACTTTCTATCGGTGAAAAAGGATTTGTTTCTTGTACACCTGCAGGTATTATTCAACTTCTTAAGAGAAGTAATGTAGATATCGAAGGTAAGGAATGTGTAGTTATAGGTCGTAGCAATATTGTAGGTAAGCCCATGGCTATTCTTATGCTTAGAGAGAATGCTACTGTTACCATATGTCATTCCAGAACCAAGGATCTCAAGGAAGTTACCAAGAGAGCAGATATTCTTATCGTAGCTATTGGTAAGCCTAAGATGATAGATGCTTCTTATGTTAAGGAAGGCGCTGTAGTTATCGATGTTGGTATTCACAGAGTTGATCCTAACTCCAAGAAGTTATGTGGAGACGTAGATTATGATTCAGTAGAGCCTATAGCAAGTAAGATCACTCCCGTTCCCGGCGGTGTTGGCCCTATGACTATTGCAATGCTTATGAATAATCTTGTTAACAGTGTTGAATAAGGAATTTGATAATGAAATGTCCCAAGTGTAACGCATCTTTGCCGGAAGGCAAACTCTTTTGTGAGAAGTGCGGAGAAGAAATCAATATCGTGCCTGAATATGATCCCGATTCTGAATTCAAAGTTAATGTAGCGGGCGTATTTGATAAGACAAGAGAACTTGATACAAAAGAAGTAAAGAAGAGAAAATATAAATCCATCTCGGATACTTCTATTAAGAGAAAGAAGAGTCTTCTTGAAGAAGATGATGATTTCGATGATGAAGAGTTTGAAAACGGTTCTCTTAAAGATATCATTTATTCGGCTATAGACTTTTGGAATAAGAATACTGCTTCTAAGATTATAGTTATCTTTTTAGCAGCGATGGTAGTTATTGCATTTATTGCTATAGGCGTATTAATTACCACTATGGTTAATAAGCATAATCTTGATTATTACATATCAAGTGCTGAAGACTGTGTGGCTGAAAAAGATTATGAAGGCGCAATTAAGTTTTATGAAAAGGCTATTGCTAAGAGTCCTGATGATATCAAGATTAAATACGCAGTATCAGAGTGCTATTTGGCTGCCGGTCAGGATAATAATGCAGTATTCGTATTAAAAGAGATTGCTACTGAGAATCCTTCTTTTTCCAACGATGCATACGAAAAGATGTTTAACATCTATTATGAGAACAAGGATTGGAAAGGTATTAATGATCTCTTACTTGATTGTGATAACGAACAGATAGTAAGTAAGTTCAATGAGTATCTGTGTAGAGCTCCGGAATTCTCTGTTAAGGGCGGTGAATACGACGAAGCTCAGACTCTTGAATTATCAGCATCACCTTATGGATTCGTATACTATACGACAGATGGTACTGATCCTGATGAGAATTCATTCTTATATACTGATCCCATATTCCTTGAATCAGGCGAATATGAGATTAAAGCAGTGTTCATTTCTGAGAACAATGTAAAATCTGAAATAGCAGATGAGAAATATAACATAAAAGTATTAATTCCTCTTGCTCCTCAGGTATCCATTGAGAGTGGTTCATATAATGTACCTATCCTGATAAGTGTTAATTCAGATATTAACTGTAAGACATACTATGTATGCTACAGAGAATATGTAAAAGAATCTGACAGAGTTGATCCTACTATGGAAGAAGCTACCGAATATGAGAGTCCGATACCTATGCCGATGGGTGCTTCGGAATTTAGATTTATCTCATATAACGAAGAAGGCGTTCCAAGTACGATTATTACCAGAAAGTATAATGTCAAGATTGAAAATGCTACTGTATCCAAAGAGCAGGCTGCTAATATAGCAACTCTTTATAAATACAAGCTTGGCGGATTACAGAGTACTGATGGATATTCAACTACAGCAAACGGTAAATTCGATTACTCCATCGAAGATGCTATCAATATTCGTGGAACTGTATATTACATTATCAATGAATATTACAGAGCTAATTCGAATAAGAATGTAGCAACATTTACCGGATTAAGATATGCAGTTAATATTAATAACCCGTTGGATTACGGTACACTCGAAGTTAATCCACGTGGCGAATATTATGTTGTTAAACAAGCAACAATTGATACCGAACAGCAATAATGAAAGGATAAAAGAAAATGTACAAGATTTTAGAAGCAGCAGAGCTTGCGGATTCAATTTACAAATTCGTAGTAAAAGCTCCCAATGTATCTGCCAACTGTCAACCCGGACAGTTTGTAATCGTTAGAACATACGAGGATTCAGAGCGTATTCCTCTTACAATCTGCGATTATGACAGAGAAAAAGAAACAGTAACCATAGTAGTTCAGGTTATCGGTGCCGGAACAACTTTTATGAAGGATTTAAAAGCAGGCGACAGTTTCTGTGATTTTGTTGGACCTCTTGGACGTCCCAGCGAACTTATCGATATGCCTTCAGAAGAGATATCTTCCAAAAAGATCCTCTTTGTTGCAGGTGGACTTGGTACAGCTCCTGTATATCCTCAGGTTAAGTGGTTACATGAGCATGGTTACAAGGCTGATGTTATCATCGGTTCCAAGACTAAGAACATGCTTATCATGGAAGATGAGATGAAAGCTGTTGCTGATAATCTCTATGTTACAACAGACGACGGTAGCTATGGCCGTAGCGGTATGGTTACCAAGGTAATCGAAGACCTCTATAACGAAGGTAAGAAGTATGACCTCTGCGTTACAATCGGACCTATGATTATGATGAAATTCGTATGTCTCTTAACCAAGAAGTTTGATCTTAAGACAATCGTTTCCATGAACCCTATTATGGTTGATGGTACAGGTATGTGTGGTGCTTGTAGATTGACAGTTGGTGGCGAAGTTAAGTTTGCATGTGTAGATGGACCTGAGTTCGACGGACATCTTGTTAACTTTGATGAAGCTATGAAGAGACAGCAGATATATAAGACTGCAGAAGGCAGAGCATTCCTTAAGGCTAAGGAAGGCAATACACATCACGGCGGATGCGGTCATTGCGGAGGTGAAAATTAATGGACGTTTTAAAGAAAGTTCCTGTTAGGGAACAGGATCCCAAGGTTAGAGCTACTAACTTCGAAGAAGTTTGCCTTGGATATAATAAAGAAGAAGCAATGGAAGAAGCTTCCAGATGCTTAAATTGTAAGAATGCACAGTGTGTTAAGGGATGCCCCGTATCTATCTCTATTCCTGATTTCGTTAAGGAAGTTAAGGAAGGCAATTTCAAGGGTGCATATGATGTTATTTCACAGTCATCATCACTTCCTGCAGTATGTGGTCGTGTATGTCCTCAGGAGAGCCAGTGCGAAGGTAAGTGTATAAGAGGTATCAAGGGTGAAGCCGTATCCATCGGTAAGCTTGAGAGATTCGTAGCTGACTGGGCATTTGAAAATAATATTAAGCCCACTGTTAATGCAGAAAAGAAGAGCCAGAAGGTTGCTATTATCGGTTCAGGTCCTTCCGGATTATCATGTGCCGGCGACCTTGCTAAGATGGGATATGACGTAACTGTATTCGAAGCACTTCATGAACTTGGCGGAGTATTGGTATACGGTATTCCTGAATTCAGACTTCCTAAGGAAAAGGTAGTTAAGAAAGAAATCGAGAACGTTAAGGCTCTTGGTGTTAAATTCGAAAAGAATACAATTATCGGTAAGTCGTTCACTATTGACGAACTTATGGAAAAGTATGGCTTTGATGCTGTATTCATCGGTTCAGGTGCAGGACTTCCCAAGTTCATGGGCATTCCCGGTGAGAACTCAAATGGCGTATTCTCAGCTAATGAGTACTTAACAAGATCCAACCTCATGAAAGCTTTCAAGGAATCAGATACACCTATCATGATTGGTAAGAAAGTTGTTGTAGTTGGTGGTGGTAACGTTGCTATGGATGCTGCAAGAACTGCACTCAGACTTGGTAGTGAAGTACATGTAGTTTACAGACGTAGTGAAGAAGAACTTCCTGCCAGAGTTGAAGAAGTTCATCACGCTAAGGAAGAAGGAATTATCTTTAATCTCTTAACCAATCCTACAGAGATTCTTGCTGATGAGAATGGTTGGGTTAAAGGCATCAAGTGTATCAAGATGGAACTTGGTGAGCCTGATGAAAGTGGTAGAAGAAGCCCTGTTGAGATTAAGGGCTCTGAATTTGAGATTGAATGTGATGTTGTTATCATGTCACTTGGTACATCACCCAATCCTCTTATTTCTTCAACAACTAACGGTCTTGAAATCAACAGACGTAAAGGTATCGTTATCAATGAAGAAAGCGGTCATACATCCAAGGATGGTGTATTTGCCGGTGGTGATGCTGTTACAGGTGCTGCAACTGTTATCCTTGCAATGGGTGCAGGTAGAACAGCAGCCAAGGGAATAGATGAATACTTGAGATCGAAAGGAAATTAATCATGCCTTTTTGCCCTAAATGCAGAACACAATATCGTGAAGGATTCTCATTATGTTCAGATTGCAAGATTCCTCTTGTAGATCAGTTAACAGATGATTATGAGATTGATGGATTGGAAGGACTTAATAATCCTGAGGCTTCTAATAATGAAGTTAATGACAATACTCCTGATGCAGCCGCTGATGGAGAAGGCAGAGTTGTTAGAGAAACAGTAGAGATTAAATTATGGGATGAGACTCCCGGTTCCAAGGCTGATATCAATATCGAGAATCTCAACTATGATATGTTCGAAAAAGATAAAGAAGCTAAAGATGCTCCCAAGCAGCAGATTGATGCAGAAGAAATGGAACATATCAATAAATATATCAAAAAAGAGATGGCCAGAAGAAGCAGACCTTCCAAGGAATATGTTTCCAATGACGAAAAGTCCAAGGAACTTAAGTCCACCGGTATTATGCTTATCGTAGTCGGCGTATTAAGCTGTACATTTATCGTACTTTTTGTAACCGGCGTATTACCTTTTAAGTTCAGAGGCGGATTCTCTTGGGTAATATACGGATTATTATTCGCATTTTTTTCTTCATTCATCTATTTTGGTATCAATTCACTTTTGAAGTACAGAGATATCATGAAATATGTTCGTATGGAAAAAGAAGAGAATTCTGAATTCGAAGAATGGTTTAAGAAGAATATCACACCTGCTACAGTTGATGCAGGTCTTCCTCTTACCGATGAAGATCAGAGTAATTACTTCATGCGATTTGAGCGTATCAAATATATGATATCCAAGGAATTCCCCGACCTTAATGATGATTATATCGAGATGTATATCGATAAGACATATGGGGATATGTTTGAATGAACATAAGCATTATATGTGTTGGCAGAGTCAAAGAGAAATTCTTGAGAGATGCTATTGATGAGTATTCCAAAAGAATCTCAAAGTTTTCATCAATCAACATCATTGAAGTTGATGATGAAGAGACTCCTGCCAATGCCAGCGAGAAAGAAATGCTCGCAATATTAGAAAAAGAAGGCAATAGGATATTAAGTAAGATATCCGATTCGTCCTATGTCTATACTCTTGAAATTGAAGGCAAAAAGATGTCCAGCGAGAAGTTTGCCAAGAGTATAGAAAACCTTTGCATAGAAGGTAAAAGTAAGATATGTTTCGTTATTGGCGGATCATTAGGACTCTCTGATGCTGTCAAGAAAAGATCCAATCAGGCTTTATCATTTTCAGATATGACTTTTCCTCATCAGCTTATGAGAGTAATACTCTTAGAACAGGTATACAGATGTTTTAAGATAATCAATAACGAACCTTATCACAAATAAAGGATTCGTAACTAAAATGTCAGACAAGAGAAAGATAGCAAAAGGAATTGTTGTTCAGGGCTCAATTCTTGCGATTGCAGGTATTGTATGCAGAATCATTGGTATCGCAAGAAGAGTACCTCTTACTAACATAATAGGAGATATAGGTAACGGTTATTATGCTGCTGCATATGAGTTTTACTCAATTATCTTGATTCTATCTTCATACTCACTTCCTTCTGCTGTTAGTAAATTAATAGCTCAGAGACAGAGTAGAGGCCAATATAAAAAGATGCAAAAAGTATTCAATGGAGCCATACTTTTTGCCGTAATATCAGGCGGTATTTTCAGCCTGACTGTTTTTATTTTCGCAGACTTTTTTGCAACCAGGGTTATGGGAGAGTCGATGAGTATTCTTGCAATGAGAGTACTTGCTCCTACAATATTCATTGTTGCATTGATGGCTGTATTTCGTGGATATTTCCAAGGCCTTGGAGTTATGCATTTTACAGCTTTCTCTCAGATTCTTGAACAGGTAGTATTAGTTATAGTATCTCTTGTTTTTGCAAAGATATTCTACGGAATCGGTGCTAGATACGGTGCTCTCATGATGAACGAAAACTTCGCTCCATCCATGGGTGCTGCCGGTGCTACTATTGGATGCGGCGTTGGTGCACTAAGCGGTCTTATTCTAATGATATTCTTTTATTACAAGAATAAGAATTCGATTGATAGAAGAGTACTTGCCGATACATCCAAGAATAAGGATACATTCCTTGATGTAATTATCCTTATAGCACGTACTGCAATTCCTATGATTATGTGCTCGGTTGTTTACAATATCTGCGGAGTTGTGGATCAGTCAATATTCAACCATCATATGATCGATATAGGTGAAGCTGCAACCAAGTCATTTTACTGGGGTGTATATTCAGGTAAGTATAAACTTATGATTACGCTTCCTATAGCGCTTGCCAATGCAATGTGTTCAGCTATTATACCTTCTCTTACATCCAGTATTGAGAATAAGGATTACGTATCTGCTCGAAGCAAGATGGCTACTGTTATAAGAGTAACCATGATTATATCTATACCTTCTGCATTCGGCCTTGCTATACTTGGTAAGCCTATCATCTCATTACTCTTTAAGGGCGAGATTGATTTGGCTGCAATAATGTTATTATACGGTTCAGTCAGTGTAATATTCTTCTCATTATCAACACTTGGCAACGGAATATTACAAGGCCTTAACAGACTTAAGACACCGGTACTTAACTCAATAATTGCATTTGTTATACATCTTTTATCACTTTTACTTATGTTAAAAGTATTTAAGTGGCAGATTCATTCGGTTGTTATAGCTAACCTTATATTTGCTTTGGTTGTATCATTCCTTAACCACTTTGCAATATACAGAACTATCGCTTACAAGCAGGAATTAAGACAGACATTTTTAATCCCTCTTATTTCCTCAGCTATCATGGGTGCATTTACTTTTGGATCATATATGCTATTCAAGTTATTTGCTCCGTTCTACGTAGCATTGTTCGTAAGTATCATAGTGTCCGTGATTGTATACTTTACAGCACTTATATTCCTTAAGGGTATCAATGAATATGACTTATCTTTGATTCCTTTTGGATCCAAGATATACATGGTTCTTAGAAAAATAGGCATTTACAAAGACTAATATGATATTAATTGATTCGATAAAAATAAAAGCCGATATCAAGTCTGATGATGACGCTATCTTGATAACAACGAAGAAGTATAACGTTAAAAATGCTCGTGATATTAAGATCGTTAAAAAGTCCATTGATGCCAGAAAAAAAGATAATATTCAGTATATCTTTTCAATAGCACTTAATTGCGACAATGAAGATATTCTTATAAAAAAGAATAAGAATATATCAAAATACGAACCGTTAAAATACAATATACCTTCAAAAGTCAGTAAGAATCATAAGGTATGTATAATCGGAATGGGCCCTGCAGGTCTGTTTTGCGCATATATACTTGCAAAATCCGGAGTGAAAGTTGAACTTATAGAAAGAGGCGAAGATGTAGATAAGAGATACGAGAAGATGAATAATCTTTTTAAGAAAAACATCTTAGATACAGCCAGCAATGTTCAATTCGGTGAAGGTGGCGCAGGAACTTTTTCAGATGGCAAGTTAAATACAGCTGTTAAAGATAAAGAAGGCAGAAAAGACTATGTGCTTGATACTTTCGTAAGATTCGGAGCATATGAAAATATACTTTATGATTCCAAGCCTCATATAGGATCCGATGTTCTTAGAACTGTAATCAAAAACATGAGAAATGAGTTAATTAATCTTGGTGTTAATATTCATTTTTCAACCAAGTTTGATTCGTTTACTGTAATTGATAAAAAGGTTAATTCGATAGAATGTGTTGATTCTTATGATGCTACTAAAAGATTTACGATAGATTGCGATAGCTTGGTATTGGCAACAGGACATTCCTCAAGAGATACTTTTGAATACTTAAAAGATATCTTGCCAATGGAACAAAAAGCATTCGCAATAGGATATAGAGTTATACATCATCAAGAGTTTATAGATAAGGCTCAATACGGTAATGATTATAAGGAAAAATATCCAAGTTTACCTGTATCGTCGTATAAACTTACATATCAGACAAAAGAAGAAGGGCGTGGCGTATATTCATTTTGCATGTGTCCCGGCGGATACGTAGTCAATGCTTCAAGCGAAGAAGGCAGAATATGTGTCAACGGAATGAGCAATCAAAAGCGTGATTCAGGATATGCTAATTCCGCGATAATCGTTCAATTCAAAGAATCTGATTATAAGACGGATGATATTTTGGAAGGTATGTATCTTCAAAGGGATATTGAAGAGAAGACATATAAAGCCGGAGATGGTGTGATTCCCGTATGTAATCTGTCTGAATATATTAAGAGTTACAATTCAAATAGATCTTCAGACAATAACAGTATCGATTTTTCGAATACTAATGAGGTTAATCCTAATGATGCAATACTTGGTAAATGGAAGTATGCAGATTTGATTGGTATATATCCAAAAAATATCGAGGATGCATTCATTGAAGGTATGAATCATTTTGATAGAGTGGTAGATGGTTTTGCTTCATCAAATCCTCTTATTGTAGGATCTGAACTTAGAAGTTCATCACCTGTCAGAATACTTCGTGATAAATCATTAGAAGCTTCTGTAAAAGGCATCTACCCATGTGGTGAAGGTGCAGGATATGCTGGCGGAATCATATCTGCGGCAATGGATGGCATGAAGGTGGCCGAGGCGATTATAAATAAGATTTCTTAATAAAAATATTTTATAAAACATATTCTAAATAATATAATTTATAATTTTTTATTTTAAAATTATTTAAATTTATTTTATTTTGAAATTTGATATGTATATATTTTATTAAACTTGAATGTTAGATGGAGTCAAAAATGGACGTTAGAGAAGCAATCAAAGACAAGAAAAGAATAGTAATTAAGATTGGATCATCAAGCTTACAGCACCCGGAAACAGGCGATCTTGATTACAACAAGATGGAAGTTCTTGTCAGAGAATTATGCAATATAAGAAACAGTGGAAAAGATGTTGTACTTGTTACATCGGGTGCTATCTCCGTAGGTAAGAAGGCTGTACAGATTAAAGATGCCAATCATGATATCTCTGTAAAACAGGCGTGTGCTGCTATCGGTCAGAGCCGTCTCATGATGGTATATCAAAAGATATTTGCAGAGTACAACCAGGTATGTGCTCAGGTACTTCTTACAAAGGATACTATTACCAATGATATCAACAGAGTTAATGCTCATAATACTTTTATAGAGCTTCTTAATCTTGGCGTTATCCCAGTTGTTAATGAAAACGATACAATATCTACATTCGAAATCAAATTCGGTGATAACGATACATTGTCAGCTATCGTTGCATCACTTATTAATGCAGACCTTCTCATTCTCTTATCGGATATTGATGGTCTCTTTACCGATAACCCACGTAAGAACAAGAATGCAAAGTTTATTGAAGTAGTTGAAAAGATTGATGATAATATCATCAACATGGCTAAGTCGGAAACAGGTTCATCTGTTGGTACTGGAGGAATGAATACCAAGATTCATGCTGCTCAGATTGCTACCAAGTCAGGTGCTGATATGATTATAGCCAATTCTTCGGATATACATATTCTTCATAGAATTATGGATGGACGTAACTTCGGTACTATCTTTGTTGCTAACAAGGAAAAAGGATTCAAGCTTAAGAATTACGTCAAGGACTTGAAGGATGAAGAATAAAAGGCTAATCAAGTATGAATGAAGATAAGATACAAAGAATAAATGAACTATATCATAAGTCTCAAGCTGAAGGATTAACTCCCGAAGAGCTTGATGAACAAAAAAGACTTAGACAAGAATATATTGAAAGCATTAGGATGAGCCTTAAGTCACAACTTGATTCAATAGAGATAGTTGAAGCAGACGGCAGCACCCATCCGCTTAAGAAATAGGAGATTAGATATGTATTTAGAGACTCTTGGAAAAGCAGCAAAAGCAGCTAAATATGAGCTTGCTTTACTTGATACCAATAAAAAGAATGATTGTTTATTAAAAGTTGCTGCTGCATTGGAAGATAAAGAAGATGTAATTTTAGCAGCTAATAAGATTGATATTGATAATGGTGTTGCTGCAGGCATGCATCCCGGCCTGGTTGACAGATTAAAGCTTACATCAGAGAGAATCAAGGGTATTGCAGAAGGAATCAGACAGGTTGAAGCTTTGGATGATCCTGTTGGTAATGTTCTTGATGAATATACAAGACCTAACGGCATGAAGATTACCAAGGTTAGTGTTCCTCTTGGTGTAATCGGTATAATCTATGAATCAAGACCTAATGTAACTGCAGATGCTTTTTCACTTACATTTAAGTCAGGTAATGTAGTAATTCTCAAGGGTGGTTCCGATGCTATAAATACTAATATAGCTATAACCAATGTCATCAGAGATGTGCTTAAGAATAACGGCATTAATCCTGATGCAATTCAGCTTATCGAAAAGACTGACAGAGAGACAGCCAATGAATTCATGAAGATGAGTGATTACGTTGACGTACTTATCCCCAGAGGTGGAGCAGGTCTTAAGAAGGCAGTTGTAGCCAATGCGACAATTCCCGTTATCGTTACTGGTGATGGTAACTGCCACGTATATGTTGATAAAGAAGCTGATATTGATATGGCAGTTAATATTATCTTTAATGCAAAAACACAGAGAATAGGCGTATGTAATGCTTGTGAATCCCTCTGTGTACATAAGGATATAAGAGATGCTTTCTTACCTGCAGTAGCTAAGAAGTTGTCAGAAAAGAATGTAGAACTTCGAGGTGACTCACTTACAAAAGAAGTCATTGATTGTAAGGATGCTACAGAAGAAGATTTCGCTACAGAATATCTTGATTACATCTTATCAATTAAGACTGTTGAGAGCGTAGAAGAAGCTATTGAACATATTAATAAATACAATACAGGTCATTCAGATTGTATCGTTACCAATAACGAGGCAACTGCTAAAAAGTTCCTTGATGGAGTTGATGCTGCTTGCGTATATTGGAATGTTTCAACAAGATTCACGGATGGCTTCGAGTTCGGTCTTGGTGCTGAGATTGGTATATCCACTCAGATGCTTCACGCAAGAGGACCTATGGGTCTAAAAGAACTCACATCATATAAGTACACTATTACAGGTAATGGACAAGTAAGAGGTTAATATGTCGCAGTTTGAAAGCCGTGACAATATCGAAGAAGAAAACAGACAATATAAATACATTGAACTTCTTAAAGATATAGTTGGTAAATTAAAAAATGAATTAGGACGAGATATCACAGCTCATGTTGAGACATTTGGCTGTCAGATGAATGCAAGAGATTCCGAGAAATTACTCGGAGTTTTACTTGCGTGCGGATTCACTTCAATTGATGAAGAAGATGCTGATATTACAGTCTATAATACCTGTTCTGTTAGAGATAATGCCAATCAGAGAGTATACGGTCGTATAGGTAAACTTCATTCGTATAAAAAAGTAAATAAGGATATGAAGATTGTTCTCTGCGGATGTATGACGCAGGAAGAGAGCGTAATAGATAAGATCTGTCAGAGTTATTCTTTTGTAGATCTTATTTTTGGTACTCATAATCTCTATAAATTCGCGGAACTTTTATACTATATGTATACAGGCGAATCCAATGATGAATTATTTGTAAAAAGAGGGAAAACCATCGTATCAAGATGGGACTCCACAACTACAATATGCGAAAAACTTCCGACTAAGAGAAAATATGCATATAAGTCCGGCGTAAATATAATGTTTGGATGCAATAATTTTTGCACGTATTGCATAGTTCCTTACGTTAGAGGTAGAGAACGAAGCAGAGAAGCTGATGAGATTATTGAAGAGATTAAGGCTCTCGTTAATGATGGTTGTATAGAGATTATGCTTCTTGGTCAGAATGTTAATTCCTACGGCAAGAATCTTGATAATCCCATTACTTTTGCAGAACTTTTAAGAAGAGTTGAAGAGATAGACGGTCTTGAAAGAATTAGATTCATGACTTCTCATCCCAAGGATCTCTCGGATGAACTTATAGAAGTTATGAAGAATTCCAAGAAGATATGTCGTCATATTCATTTACCTCTGCAATCCGGTTCTTCAAGAATTCTTAAGGCTATGAACAGAGTTTACAACAAGGAAGAATACTTGGATCTCGCACTTAAGATTCGTCGTGAGATTCCTGATATAGCAATAACTACAGATATCATTGTAGGTTTCCCCGGCGAAACAAAAGAAGATGTTGATGACACAATAGATGTTATCAAAAAAGTTCAATTTGATAACGCTTTTACTTTTATATATTCGATTAGAACAGGTACCAAGGCTGCTACAATGCCTCAATGCGATGAAAGCTTCGTTAAGGAACAATTTGATCGAGTATTACAGTGTGTACAGGAAACCGCAAGAGACAGAGTTAAGCTTGTTGAAGGTCAGACTTTACCTGCACTTGTTGAAGAAGTCAACGAACAGGATGAATCATTGATGACAGGCAGATTGTCCAATAACACTATTGTTCATTTTAAGGGTGATAAATCACTTATTGGTAAGATAGTTAATGTGAAATGCAAGGAATGTAAGGGCTTTTATTATCTCGGAGAAATCGAGTAAATGGATAATTATATCGACTTAAGCAAAATTAATACCTCTGATCTTTCTCCGATGATGCAAAAATATCTCGAGACCAAGGAAGAATATAAGGACTGTATCCTCATGTACCGTCTTGGTGATTTTTATGAGATGTTTTTTGAAGATGCTCTTAATGCGTCTAAAACTCTTGAGATTACATTAACAGGTAAGAACTGCGGTCTTGAAGAAAGAGCGCCCATGTGCGGCGTTCCATTTCATTCAGTTGAACCCTATATTGCCAAGCTTGTAGAGAATGGCTTTAAGGTTGCTATATGCGAGCAGACCGAAGACCCTAAGCTTGCTAAGGGATTAGTAAAAAGAGAAGTTACCAGAATCATTACTCCCGGTACTTTAACTGATTCGATGTCACTTGATGAAAATAAGAATAATTATCTTATGAGTATTTTCATCTACATGAACAACATCGGATTTTCTATATGCGATGTTTCTACAGGAGATTTTTATCTCTCCGAAATCACAGGTATCAAAAATCTCTATGATGAGATATATAAATACAAGCCTTCTGAGATTATCTGTAATTCACAGTTTTTATCTTCGGGTATTGATATAGAGGACTTAAGAGATAAGTTACATTGTGCTATCAGTGCTCTTGATAACTATTATTTTGATGAGACTTCATGTAAGAAGACTATCCTTAAGCATTTTAAAGTTCATTCACTTGTTGGGATGGGCATAGATGATTATGAGCTTGGTGTTATAGCATCCGGTTCATTACTTATGTATCTTAACGAGACACAGATGATTCCTCTTAATCATATTACGTCTCTTTTACCTACATCTAACGGCGTATATATGGTTCTTGATAATTCCACAAGAAGAAATCTTGAGCTTGCTGAGACGATGAGAGATAAGCAAAAAAGAGGATCATTACTCTGGGTACTTGATAAGACTCGTACAGCGATGGGTGCCAGACTTTTGAGAAATATGGTACAACAACCTCTTGTATCGCGTGAAATGATTGACATGCGTCTTAATGCAGTCGAGTTTTTATATAACGATTATGTTACCAGAGAAGAGATAAGAGAGTATCTTAATCCCGTATACGATCTAGAAAGACTCATGTCCAAGATTAGTTATCAGACAGTTAATCCCAAGGATATGATTGCAATCAGGGATTCGCTTGAGATGATTCCTCATATCAAGCAGACTATTCAATCAACTGAAATACCTCTTATAAAAAAGATATATGATGATATTGATCCACTTGTAGATATCTATAATATCATCGCAACAGCGATAGTTGATGATCCGCCATTTTCAGTCAGAGAAGGTGGTATCATTAAGGATAATTATGACGAGAATATTGATTATCTTCGTCAATCGAAAACCGAAGGAAAGACGTGGCTAGCAGAACTTGAATCCAACGAGAAAGAAAGAACCGGAATCAAGACTCTGAAGGTTAAGTATAACAAGGTATTCGGTTATTACCTTGAAGTGACCAATTCTTTCTTGGATATGGTTCCTGCGGATTATATCAGAAAGCAGACATTAAGTAATGCAGAGAGATATACAACTGAAAGATTAAAAGAATTGGAAGATACGATTCTTAATGCTCAGGATAAGCTTTGCAATCTTGAATATGACATATTCTCTAAGGTTAGAGATTATATCGATGAGAATCTTGTTCGTATTCAAAAGACTGCAAAAGCATTAGCGTTACTTGATTCTCTTTGCTCATTAGCTTATGTTGCAGAATCCAATAAATACGTAAAACCGGAGATTAATGATAAGGGATTAATTGATATAAAAGAAGGGCGTCATCCTGTCGTCGAACTTATGATTCCCGATAATCAGTTTATTCCAAATGATACTAAACTTGATAATAAAAAGAACCTCATATCAGTTATTACAGGACCCAATATGGCAGGTAAATCAACGTATATGAGACAGACAGCGCTTATCGTTTTAATGGCGCAGATAGGAAGCTTCGTTCCGGCTAAAAGTGCCAACATATCGGTGTGTGACAGAATATTCACCAGAGTTGGTGCTTCGGATGACTTGGCAAGCGGCCAATCAACCTTTATGATAGAGATGAACGAAGTATCCAATATCTTAAGGAATGCTACCAAAGATTCGCTTTTAATCCTCGATGAGATTGGACGAGGAACATCTACACTTGACGGCTTATCGATAGCTTGGGCGGTAATAGAGCATATCTCCAATACCAGAATACTTGGAGCCAAGACATTATTCGCTACTCACTATCATGAATTAACAGAACTTGAAGATAAGATTAGTAATGTTAATAACTATTGTATAGCTGTAAAAGAAGAAGGAGATAATATCATATTCCTTCGTAAGATTATTAAAGGTGGCGCGGACAGAAGCTATGGTATACAGGTTGCGAAATTGGCAGGTGTACCCGATATGGTAATTGAGAGGTCAAAAGCCATATTGATGCAACTTTCCGAGAACAATATTATCGATAAAATTCAGGATATTGCCACTGAAAGTGGACAAACTTCTAAAGTTAATCGAAAAAAATACGAAGAAGTTGATCCAGGACAATTAACATTGTTGGATATGACGTCAGATTCTGATATAATAAAAGAGTTAGAGGAACTTGATGTATCTAACATGACACCCATTGATGGTTTAAACACCTTGTATCGTTTGCAATGTAAATGCAAGAACAGGATAAAGCTATGATTAGAATACTTGACAATCTGACCATTAACAAGATAGCTGCAGGTGAAGTAATTGAGAGACCTGTCAATATCGTAAAAGAACTTATTGAGAACTCGCTCGATGCCAATGCCAAGCATATATCTATCGAGATTAAGGGCGGCGGTATTGATTATATCCGTGTGACCGATGATGGATGCGGAATTTCTTATGATGAAGTTCCTACAGCTTTTCTTCGTCATGCTACGAGTAAGATTGTATCAAGTGAAGACTTATTCTTTTTAAATACATTGGGCTTCAGAGGTGAAGCTTTAGCAAGTATTGCTTCTGTATCCCATACAGAAATGATTACCAAAAAAGAAGAAGAGCTCATGGGCTCTCGTATCAGTCTCGATGGTGGTAATGTCATCGAATTCATCAAGACAGGTGCTCCTAACGGAACAACTGTTATCGTTAAAGACATGTTCTTTAATACTCCCGCACGTAAAAAATTCCTTAGCTCAGCTTCTGCAGAAGCAACTAAGATTATAGAGACTCTTGAAGAATTGGCTCTTTGCAATCCCGATGTTGCTTTCCAACTTACTGTTAACGGTCAAGTTAAAGTGCAGACCGGTGGCTCAGGAAATGTAAAAGATATCATTTATCGTCTCTATGGTAAGGAGATTCATGATTCACTCATTCCTCTTGATTATGAAGATGAGTTTATTAAGATTACAGGTTTTATAACAAAACCTGCTGTATCAAGACCTTCCAGATCAGGCGAGAATTATTTTGTTAACAAGAGATACGTTAAGAACGATTATGTAACAAGAGGTATTGAAGAAGGATATCGTAATTTCCTTATGCAGCATCAATTTCCTTTTGTTGTATTGTATATAACTCTTGATTCGTTTGGCCTTGATGTTAACGTACATCCTGCCAAAGCAGAAGTTAAGATTACCAATGGCGACTTCTTGGTAGAGATACTTGATCAGAATATCCGTAAGACACTTCAATCCAATGAGCTTATTCCCAGCGCATTTCCTCCCGTTAAGGAAAAGACTGTTCTTGAAAAAGCTCCCGAACCTTTTGAAAAATCACTTATTAAGGGTGAGCATGTAATTCAAAAGAAGGAAGATTCTGTTCTTGGTAAGAAATCAGAGCAGGAAGCAAAAGAAGCTCTTGAAAAAGAAAAAGCTGAAGAAGAAGCTAGAAAGGCAAAAGAATTCACTGTTGATTTTTCTGAGAAATCAGAAGATTCCAAGCCTCTTAATAATCATATCAAGACTATTGAATATAAGTCCAAGTCCGATCGCCTTGAAGAGAGAATGAAGAATAAAGAAGAGGACAAGGAAGAAGTAAAAGAAGAGATTAAGACTGATGTTAAGGAAGAACCTGAGACTGAGGCTAAAGAAGAACCTAAGACAGAAGTAAAAGAAGAGCCCAAGTTAGAGGTTGTTAAGTCCGAGACTAAGACAACATTTACTAAGGCAAGTGGATTCGAAGAGAATCTAACTGTCAAGGCATCTGATAAGCCTATAGAGAATCCGGTATATAAGTCTCCTGCAAGACTTGAAGAAGACAAAGCTAATGAAGCTAAGGTTGAAGAAGTTAAAGCAGATGAAACTAAGACTGTAGATAAGAAGCAGGAAGAGAAAACTGAAGAATTAAGGGAAAATCTCTTCAGTGCAGCTCCCGGCAAGACTAACGAGAATACATACGTTAAGAATCTCATTAAAGATTTTGAGACTAATAAGGTTGATGAGAAGGAAGACAATCTTCAGAAGGCTAAGCAGCTTGAAGAATGGATGAATTCCATCAAGGATAAAGACGAAGAAGAGATTCTTAAAGAGAATACAGGTCTTATCTATAAGATTGGTAAACCTAAAAAAGAAGATGAAGTAGATAATGATACTTTCTCTGATTTTGATGTAGATTCCAAAGATAACAATGAAGAATCCGCACAGAAGAAAGCAGATGATAATGACAGACTTCTTAATGCTGATAAGAAATATTCTGTATTAAATGACGACATTAAGCCTATTAACACAGAAGATGATAAGTCTTCACCTCTTAAGGGTTCTCCGAAGTCTAAGTTTAGAGTTAAGGATTTTTCCAAGGAAGAAGAGGAAGAAATCAAGCCTGCTAAACCCGGAAAGACAGACTTCAAGAGAGTTGACAGATTCAACAATCCTGATGGATCTACCAAAGAAGAGCAGACAGTATTATTTGATCATAATAAATTAGATCCCAAGAAGATATCTGAGTTTAAGATTCTTGATCAGATATTTGATACATATTGGTTAATCCTTATTGGTAAGGAATTACTCATTATGGATCAGCATGCTGCACATGAAAAAGTTCTTTATGAGAAATTCATGCAAAAGTTCAAGGAAGGCAAGATTGAGACTCAGACACTTGCTATATCTCAGATAGTTAACCTTTCCAAGGCTGAGATTGATACATTTAACAAGTTTAAGAATGAGTTCGAAAGATTTGGATTCATTATCAATGACTTCGGTGACAGAGATCTCTTTATCAGAGGAGTACCTGCTGATATGTTTGGATCCGATGCAAAGAGCTTGTTCATGGATATCTTATCCGAACTTATCAATGTATCACCTTCACTTCATATCGAGACTATCGAGGGAAGAATTGCTACCAGAGCATGTAAGTCTGCTGTTAAGGGTAATCAGAAGATTACAAAAGAAGATGCAAGAAAGCTTCTGGAATATCTCTTATCACTTGAGAATCCTTATCAGTGTCCTCATGGCAGACCTACAATGATACGTATTACGCAGTCCGATCTTGAAAGGATGTTTAAAAGAATAGTTTAATGAAAAAGCCACTTATCGTTATCGCTGGTCCTACAGCAGTTGGCAAGAGCGATACGGCAATTAGACTTGCAAAAAGAATCGGCGGAGAAATAATATCTGCCGATTCGATGCAGATCTATAATGAATTGAATATAGGTACCGCTAAGGTTACAGAAGAAGAAAAAGCCGGAGTTACTCATCATATGCTTGATGTGTTCAACCCGGATTTTTCGTGTGATGTGGCACTTTATAAAGACGAGGTTAAAAAGATAATTGATGATATCTTATCTCGTGGTAAGATTCCCATTCTTTGCGGTGGAACAGGCTTTTATATTCAGGCAGTTACCAGGGATATAGATTTTGCAGAAGAAGAGCCTAACGATATCAGAGAAAAATATACTAAGTTCTATGAGGAGCAT
>JAEEQX010000111.1 GCA_016285575.1 Lachnospiraceae bacterium | reverse complement strand
AAAAGTCTATCGCAAAATTAATAAGTGCTCCCAAAAGTGCTGCTACAAGATAGAATAAAATGTTAATTCCTATATGTATTGCACCCTTGGTTATAATCTCAACGATTATAAATGTAGGTATAAAAGTTACTACGAACGCACATATATTACCGCCCTCGAGGCCGAACAATAAGTACTGCGAATACGGAACAGGCTTCAACAGATCGAGCACTATCTTACCGCTCTGGATTGATCTACTCATCATCCACACGAGATATGCTTCCATAAAAGTAAACTGAGCGGATGCGAGTACCAGATAAATCATGGTATCGTTAAAACTCATTCCATTAATTGTTGCATTATCAACGGAAGCATAGATTGCTTTCCACAGATTATAAATAACTATCAAATATATAATGTTGCCTATCAACATTACAAATGCGCTTAATCGAAATTGCATAAAATCCATAATGGATACTCTCGTAAGCGCTATCCATGATTTTATTCTCATTTTTATATCCTCTTAATTAGCTTTCTTCATGTTCTCTGCATCTTCGTATATCTTTCTGATAACACTCTCTGTGGAGATCTCTTCAAGACGCACATCATATACTTTTATCTTTTCCTGAATATGATTGAGAACCTTCATCAATCTTACCTGTGACTCGTCGATAAGAATGCTGCACCAACCTTCATCTGTTGAAGAGAAAGTAAATTCCTTGTCAGCGAAGTCTTCTTTTACTATTGCTTCAACTGCATCAAGTTCTGCTTTCTTTTCGTCATCAGTGAGTTCCTCAGGATGCTTTTTTGTCTTGATAAGAAGTGTTCTGTACGCACCAAAGAAGCTTCTTAAGTGCTCGATATCATTATCGTAAAGCATGGTTCCCTTATCGATGATTACGATTCTCTCGCACAAAGCATCAACGTCACCCATATCATGTGTTGTAAGAATAACTGTCGTGTTCTTTTCCTTGTTAAGAGCCTTGATAAGGTTTCTGATTTTCGCTTTCATCGAAACATCAAGACCGATTGTCGGCTCATCAAGGAATACGATGGGCGGATTGTGTAAGAATGCTGCCAAGATATCGCTTAATGTTCTCTGTCCAAGAGACATCTGACGAACGGGCTTTGAATAAAGGTCCTTAATATCAACCAATGATTCGTAAAGCGTCAGCATATCCTTGTAATCCTTATCAGATATGTTGTAAATATCTTTCAAAAGTTTGAAGGATTCGATTAAAGGAAGTGACCACCAAAGCTGTGATCTCTGTCCGAATACTACACCGATGTTTTGAGCATTGGCTGTTCTGTTCTTATAAGGAACTTTTCCGTTAACGAGTATCTCGCCTCTTGTGGGCTGAAGTACTCCTGTCATCATCTTAATTGTTGTCGACTTGCCCGCACCGTTGGGTCCTAAGTATCCAACTATCTCTCCGGGCTTAATTGTCATTGATACATCATTAACTGCCTTAATGATCTTATAGTCTCTTGAGAACAGGTCCTGAAAGCTTCCTTTTAAGCCCTCGTGTCTGTTCAATACTTTGAATTCTTTATCTACATTTCTAAGTTCTATTACATTTTCCATTTTCTCTTACCTCCTGATTATCTGGTCCATTTGTATAGCTGTGCATAGATTCCGTTCTTAGCCATCAACTCATCGTGAGTTCCCGACTCTTCGATTCCGTTTTCAGTAAGAACAAGAATTCTCTCAGCATTTTTAATGGTCGATAATCTGTGTGCTATTACAAAAGTTGTTCTGTTGTGTGCCAGTTTTTCAAGCGATTCTTTTACAATATTCTCGCTCTCGTTATCAAGTGCACTTGTCGCCTCATCAAATATAAGTATGGGCGGGTTCTTTAAAAATACTCTCGCGATGGAAAGTCTCTGCTTCTGACCGCCTGAGAGCTTAACTCCTCTCTGTCCTATATCGGTATCATATCCATTGGGAAGTCCTTCGATGAACTCATGCGCATTCGCAAGTTTTGCAGCCTCAATGACTTCTTCTCTGGTTGCGTCAGGCTTACCATATAGAATGTTGTCGTACACTGTTCCTGCAAAAAGATATACATCCTGCTGAACAATTCCGATATTATTTCTAAGACTCCTAAGAGTAACTTCTCTTATATCTTTTCCATCGATGCTTATGCTTCCCTTGGTTACTTCATAAAATCTTGGGATTAGGCTGCAAAGAGTTGTCTTTCCGCCTCCCGAAGATCCAACCAGGGCTACGTACGAACCGGCCTTAACATCAAGATTAATATGTCTTAATACTCTGTGAGCACTATCCTTATATTTAAAGGAAACATCCTCAAACTTAATATCGCCCTTCACATCCTTAAGCTCAATTGCATTAGGACTGTCCACAATATCGGGCTCAATATCAAGCATCTCCATGAATCTCTCGAATCCCGAATAACCGTTTTGGAACTGCTCGGTAAAATCGATTAATGTTCTGATAGGATCCGTAAATACATTGATATATAAAAGGAATGTTACGAAGTCCTCTACCTTAACGAGTCCCTTGGCCATCAATATTCCACCGGCCATAATAACCACTACATTAATAAGTAATGTAAAAGCATTGACTCCCGAATGGAAGAATCCCATATAAAAGTAGCTGTTTCTCTTGGCCTTAAGGAATGCATCATTGCCAACCTTAAACTTTTCATTCTCTATGTCCTCATTGGCAAATGACTTAACCACTCTGATGCCTGATAAGTTATCCTCTATCTGAGTATTGATATCACCAATCTTTACTCTGTTTTCCTTGAATGCTCTCTTCATACGCTTATTCATAAAAAGTGCGTATAAAAACATAAATGGCAATAGCGCGAATGCAGCAATTGCCAAATACGGACTTATTATAAAGAGGATGATGAACGCTCCGATAATCTTAATTGCCGATATCGCAACATTCTCAGGTCCATGATGAAGTAGCTCGGTGATATCAAAAAGATCACTCGTTACTCTACTCATCAGTCCGCCGACTTTTTGCTCATCATAGAAGGAGAAGGATAACTTCTGATAATGGGCAAACAATTCTGCTCGCATATTGTATTCCATTTTCGCACCCATCATATGTCCAACATACGATATAAAATAATTCGCAAAAAACTGGACAATAACGAGTAGGATTAATGCTATTCCTATAGTAGTTATTAACTTGACCGCTGAATCAACATCTATTGTTGATATGCTTTTGGTTATGTATCTGACAGGAAGCGGAATGATAAGCGCAATCGCAGATGCCAAAAATGCAAAGAACATATCAAGAATGAATATTCCCATATAAGGTTTGTAATAGCCGGCCATCTTTTTTAAGTTTTTTCTCATATCTGCTCCCTCCTTATGTAATATAGTTGGATTAAGGATTTGTTTAATCGATACTTCTGTGTAAAATAATTATAATTTCAAAATCCTGTTTCCTATGGTTTGAAAGTATATTACAATAAAAATGAAAAAAACACCCTGAAATTTTCGCGATTTTATAACAATATTTCACTTGTGTAAAATTGTGATAAAACTGTGAAATATAATTGTTATAGTTCTCTTGAAATATAATTATATATGTTGTGAAATATATTTGTAATAACTTATTCAACAATTTTTCTTTTGAACATTTGGATTAAAATATTAAGAAGGTAAAACAATGATTAAAGAGTGGCGTGGATTTATACAAAAAAGAGCTAACGGATCTGAAAGGGTCAATTATGACGATCCCAATTTCCCTTCATATGTATACGAAGGATATGTCTATCCTTCTTCTACCTGGGCTAATGACCCTCACTTCCACGATGATGTTGAGTTAATGTGTATCACGAAAGGATACCTTGCGTACAGCATCAACGGTGAAGAAGTATTATTAAATGAAGGCGATACCATCTTCGTCAATTCAAGACAGATCCATTTTAGCGTTCCTAAGAGAGAGGAAAGAACCGACTACGTCATTATCATCTTCCATCCCAGGATTCTCTGCGCTTCCAATATTGTGGAGAATAAATATATCAAAGCCATTACCGATAATACGAGCATTCCTTTTCTTCATTTCAAGCATGATGAAGAAACAGGTAAAAAGATTCGCGAGCTGATTCTTAACGCTCCAAGCTGCTTAGGAAATGAATTCTTACTAACAAAACAATTCTTCGGAATATGGGAACAGATATTTACAAAAGCCGGTAACCCGGACTCTCAGGATAATAATTTTTCCAACTCCCAGGTCGACTCACTTAAGGCTATGCTTACATTTATACAGGAGAATTACGCTTCATCCATTACGCTTGACGATATTGCAGCAGCCGGAAACGTGAGCCGTACATTCTGTAATAATCTCTTCCATAAATATACGGACCAGACTCCGATTGAAAACCTAACGAGATTCAGAGTAAGCAAAGTCGCTGAGCTACTCAACTCAAGTGATATGTCCATGTCAGAGATTGCATACAATACAGGATTTGCATCA
>JAEEQX010000002.1 GCA_016285575.1 Lachnospiraceae bacterium | reverse complement strand
GATTGCATCAACCTTCTTAATCTCCATTCTTACTGATGAATAGAACTTAAGAGCATTACCACCTGTAGTAACCTGAGGATTACCATAGAATACGCCAACCTTCTCACGAAGCTGGTTGATAAATACTACAGTACAATTGGTCTTACCGATGGCACCTGTCAATTTTCTAAGAGCCTGCGACATTAGTCTTGCCTGAAGACCAACATGAGCATCACCCATATCTCCTTCAAGTTCTGCTCTGGGAACAAGTGCTGCAACAGAGTCAACTACTACTAAATCAATAGCTCCTGAACGAACCATTGTCTCAGTAATCTCGAGAGCCTGTTCTCCGTCATCGGGCTGTGAAATGTAAAGATTATCTACATCAACACCTATGTTCTTAGCATATACGGGATCAAGTGCATGTTCTGCATCTATGAATCCGCAGATACCGCCTCTCTTTTGAACTTCTGCTATCATATGAAGAGTAACTGTTGTCTTACCTGAAGACTCGGGACCATATATCTCGATTACTCTTCCCTTAGGAATACCGCCAAGTCCTAAAGCTATATCAAGACTTATCGAACCTGTGGGTATAGTCTCTATATTCATCTGCGATGCAGGATCGCCTAACTTCATAACAGCGCCCTTGCCATACTGCTTCTCAATCTGGGATAAAGCTGCGTCAAGTGCTTTTAACTTATCTTCTCTTTCCATTATTAACCTCCGTCAAACATACGTTCTGTTTATATGTTAACCCAAACATTTGTTCTTGTCAATAAGAAATATTAAAAAATCAAAGGCATCATCTCCGTTCATCATATTTACAGCGGGAAAAATGTAGCGAAACGCTACTAATAAGATGAACTGATGATATCATTATTCTTTTATTTTTGCAAGAAATTCGTTCTTGTTATCAATCGCTTTTTGAGATATCTTTTTACGTGTCTCAGGAATAACGTAATGAAATACTTGTATATGTTTAAAGCCTAAACTCTTAAGGAGCTCTGCATTCTCTTTGTATTCTTCATGTTTATGAAACTCAGGAATAATAGGAACTCTAACAGTTATCCTCTCAGGTCCTATCGTATCCTTAAGATACATAAGGTTTTCATAGAATAAATCGTAATTACCCTTGGTATATAACTCGTATCTGTTCTTATCCATATCCTTGGAATCAACAAAAAAATGATCTATATCATTAATAACATCATCAAGAAATTCTCTCTTAACAGATAGAGAAGTTTCCATATTGTACTTCCAGCCTTCTTCCTTATAAGTGTCTATGAACTCTCTTATAAAAGAATGGTTAAGCAAAGGTTCACCGCCGCCAAAGCATACTCCGCCACCGGTAGCTAAAAAGTATAGAGAATCTATCTTAAGTTCATTATATAATTGTTCTACAGACATATCCTTGAACTTATCAATATCCGTATCCCATGTAAAAGGATTGATACAATAAGCACATCTTAAAGGACAGGACGCAAAAACAACGAGGGTAGTAACACCCTCGCCGTCTGTAGTTGTACGTATTCTATCTATAGCTGTTATTTTAGCAGTCTGCATATATACTCACTATTCATTAATATCTGTATCAGCAGGAGCTGAGCCTTCAATCACTGCTCCACCTTCAAGGTCATATATTTGATCATCAAGTATCTGATCAATTGGATCTACTTGATTTTCATCATCTTCAACGGGATCATTCTCATTGCCATCAACTTCATCATCAGGATCGAGTTCAGGCATACCATCAAGAGGTTCAGGTTCAACCAAGCCACCCTGAATATCATCATCAGGAATATATTCAACATCACCGGCAAGTGTTGGTTCACCTCCGAGAGGTTCAACGTCATTACCATTAAAGATATTTGAAACAGTATCGGAAATAATCTCGGCAGGATAAGATATTACATCAACAACATCAGACTTGGTACAAGCTGAGAAAGATGCTGCAACGCCCAATGAGATACCTGCAAGTGCAACCTTCTGACCCATCGCTCTTTTCTTGGCAAGTTCTCTCTCGAGATATCTGACATCAGCTTCGCACTTGGGACATGTACCACGGCACTCACCCTTATGCTTACATTCTTCAACAACATAAGCGATGTCATTCTGAGCGGCTATTTGACGTCTTATTTCTTTTAATGCTTTACACTTTTCTTTACCCTTCATAATCTAATCTCCTCTAAACACTTGTCACAGTTTCGATAACAAATCATCTTTGTTATCTTATACACGAATCGTTAAAGATTATTTATGGAATAAAATAAAAATTTATTTAAAACTAAAACAATTATACTAAATAATTACGAGCAATTACAATGTAGATCCGCCTGATGATGTCTTGGGAGTTATACCGTTATCTTTTTCATACTGGTATACATCATAATTTTTCTTGCCCCAGTCTGTATTAAAGTTGTAAGTTCCGGACATATACTTATCAAAATCATTAATAGTGATTGTTACCCATCCATATGAGCCCATATACTTATACTGTATACCTACTTCGATACCGAAAGGAGTAAAGAACATAATCAAAGACTTATCATCATTAAGTACTTTTGTAATATCTGAAGTAGAGCTTGAGTTAAGTGCGCTAACATAACTGTTCTGAATATTGGATCTGTCTACGAAGAACTTGGAAAAGGCATCATCCATATCAAGAATCTTGGTATTATCGAAAACCTTACCATTCTTCACATCTACGTTAATGGCATGAACAGTTAATAAGTCCTTATTGTTCTGATCATATGAAGTATAATCATAAACAATACTCAAAACTTCATCATTGTTATATGTAATAATTGCATCTGAATAAATTGTATAGCTATATGTACTGGACTTACTACTGTCCTCAAAGAAATTGTAGAGGCCAATAAGTGCCTGTTCTTTAAGCTTTTTATTTACATCAGTAAAATCTATTGTATCGGAAGTAATTGTATAATATGCACTTGTGCAGTTAACCAATACACCATTATGTGTGCCTTCATACTTGATGATATGTCTCTCAACGGAATAATCAGCGCATTCTTCATAACACTCATCAAGACTTGTTAAATAAGGTGTGGGATATGAATCTCTGTCATGCTCTCCGTGCTCTGCAGGGAATGTAAGGTAGCTATCATATACACCATTGGCGAATACATCTTTTTTATCTGTATCATCAACTACATTATCAGAATACTCATTAGCTGAAGCAACATAACCGTCAAACTTGTTCTGATCAAAACCATCGGCAGAAACATCCATTCCATCTATAACATATGCATAGCCGGAACCTGCGGTAGGATCATAGCCGGAACCTGTGGTAGGATCATCACCGAAAATCTCGCTGTAGTCAATATCAAGATCTTCATCCTCATCATCTTCTTCCTCTTCTTCAGGAACAGGAATAAGAGTAGCAAGTGCTGAATTATTATTTTTATTTAACGAATTATATATATTATTCGATACACTTGTAGGAATAACGTATTTAATAAGTAACGGAGATGCAACAGCCAATATTGCAATTATGCATACAAGCAAAACAGCAAGCGCTGCAGGGATTCCGATAGCTAATCCAACTATCCAACCCTTACCTTTGCTCTTACTCTTTCTTGTAGGAGCAACATTATTTACTGTATTATCTGCAGTTGCATTATTAGTATTGGTATCTGAATAACTTGATACAAAATTACCGCCTTGATAAATTGAATTATTGGAGGTACTTGTATTGGATTCAGTACTTACAGATTCATTGTTTGAATTAATCTCTGAATTGTTGTTCTCCTCAACATTCAGATCTTTATACATATCAAATCCGCAGTTGGTACAAACACCGGGTCTTGTAACTGCACCGCATCTTTTGCAAAAAACAAATTCTGCACTCATTTCTTTTTCTCCTTAATACCAAATGTTGTCTCAGCAATGTACTTAAGTATACATACTCTTGCAAAATCAAGAGCTGAAGTAACTGCACATTCTCTGATCTTGGCTCTGTCTCCCTTGAAGTGATACTCTCTAACTTCCGTATTTCCCTTTACACAACATCCGATATATACAAGTCCGACTTCCTTATCGGGATAAGGTGAATCGGGACCGGCTATACCTGTAACCGAGATGAAAACATCAGCTTTTGATGATAAAGCGGGAGCTTCAGCCATCTGTTCACACACCTGCTCACTAACTGCAGTGTATTTGGCAAGTGTAGATTTCTTAACGCCTAATACTTTATGTTTGCTATGCTCTGAATAGGTAACATAGCAGGTTTTTAAAACTTCTGATACACCGGGAACATTGATTAATCTCGATGCCACCATACCACCCGTACAGGACTCTGCCGTAGATACGCTCAAGTTATTGGCTTTTAAAAGATCTACTACAGACTGTTCAAGTGATACTTCGTCTTCCGTTGTAAATATATACTCTCCAACAAGTGTCTTAAGTTCCTTGATGACCGGCTTATTAAGTCTGTCACATTCATTCATGTCTGCGCCCTTGGCTGTTACATGAATATGAACTTCGCCCGACTTAGGATATATGTATATGGACGGATTGGAATTCTTTTTTATAAGGTCTCTGATTCTGTCTTCTACTTCCTTCTCTCCGATACCTGCTATCTTAACTGTCTTGGTAACAAGCACCGAATCGGATATGTTGTAAAGGTACGGAAGAACGAATTCCAAAAACATCGGCTTCATCTCGTTGAATTGACCGGGTAATAAGATATATCTTAATTTACCGTCTTCAATAATCTCACCGGATGAATTACCAAAGTTGTTGGGAAGTTCTATACAACCATCGATATGATTATTGGTTATATTTCTTCCCAAAAAGCTTGCAACTGAATCTTTGGTTACATCATCGCCATTAACTCCCATACCGCCTGTAAGTACGATGATATCAGCTCTCTGAGAAGCAATGTCCAAACACTCGCAAACTCTGGCCTTGTTATCACCGACATTGGTCTGGTAATAAGCCGTAAGTCCAAGCTTGGCAAACTGCTCTGCTAAAAAGGGAGCATTGGTATTAACTATATTGCCAAGTAATAATTCAGTTTTAACAGCTATATATTCGACTATCATTCTTCGTTAGTTCCTTTTTTGTTATCCTGAAGGACTTTTCTATTCTTAACTATGCAATCGACAAGGGATACCAATGTAAGTATCACTACTGCAATCTCAAGTACAATCGTAACGATTGTAAAAATCTTAATGTCCGCTATAATAAACGGAATCATTACCATCTGAAGAGCTGTCTTAACTTTACCGAACCAATCGGCTGCAATTACCACGCCCTTGGATGCTGCGATAAGTCTGAATCCCGAGATAATAAAATCTCTTGAAATGATGATAAGTACTACATATACATTAATCTTTTGAAGTCCCAAAAGACATATAAGTGCTGAACATACCAAAAGCTTATCTGCAAGCGGATCGGCGAACTTGCCAAAATCCGTTATGAGATTGTGTTTTCTTGCAATATAACCATCAAGAAAGTCTGTAAGGGATGCTATGATGAAAAGTCCAAGTGCAATCCACTTACCGAAAGGTATAGCCTCTATTGTAAGAGCTATTACAAAAAACGGAACGATAACTATACGAAGAATCGTCAGTTTGTTGGGTAGATTCATTCTATTATTTCTCCGATCAGGTCATAATCGTTATAATCTGTGATCTTAACATCAACAAATGTACCGCTCATTATCTCATAATCTGCTTTTAAGAATACGCATCCGTCAATATCGGGAGCGTCCTTATAAGATCTGGCAACGTATACATCATTATCTGTATCCTTGCCTTCTACGAGACATCTAAGTGTCTTGCCAACGTAAGATGCATTCTTCTCAAGAGAGATATCTTTTTGAAGCTTCATTATCTTCTTTTGACGACTTGCTGCAGTTCGTGCATTGACTCTGTTCTCAAAATTGTAGGCAGGTGTGCCTTCTTCTCTTGAAAAAGTAAATACACCGAGTCTGTCAAATCCGACTTCTTTTACGAAATCCAATAAATCTGCGATATCTTCTTCGTCTTCACCGGGGAAGCCGGTTATAAGAGAAGTACGTAATGAAATATCGGGAATCTTACCCCTTATATTATTTATTACGTTTAAGAGATCATTTTTATTGGTTCTTCTTCCCATTTTTTTCAAAATTTTATCACTTGAGTGCTGAATGGGAATATCTAGGTAATGACAGACCTTTTTATTTTTCTTGATTAAATCTATTAATTCATCGTCGATTTCCTCGGGATAAGCGTACATAATTCTTATCCATTCAATGCCATCTATCTTGGAAATCTCGTTAACTAACTTAACCAAACTCTTTTTGCCATAGAGATCAACTCCGTATACTGTGGTCTCTTGCGCAACCAAAATTAATTCCTTAACTTCATTCTTGGCAAGGAACTTGGCTTCATCTATAAGCTCCTCCATGGGAACACTTCTGTACTTACCCCTTATTAAAGGGATGGAACAATAAGTACATCTCTTGTCACAACCCTCTGCAATCTTAAGATACGAAGTATGAAAAGGAGGATTGATATACCTCTTGGCAGAAGCATGCTGCTTCTCATTGATATCGGGAAGGTCATATAATTTCTCGCCTTCGACAATCTTTTTCATATCTTCTTTGATATTGTTAAGGGCACTTATACCAATGTAACCGTCTATCTCAGGTATAAGGTCGGTTAAATCCTTATAGTATCTTTGAGCAAGACAGCCAGTGATAACAAGCTTTTTGATATTGTTATTCTTTTGTTCAGCGAGTGAAAGTATTGTATTAATACTCTCTTCCTTGGCATCCTTAATAAATGCACAGGTATTAACTATCGCAATGTCGCACTCCTCGATTGAATCAACAATCTCGTAGTCCTCTTGAAGTTCAGAAAGCATATGCTCCGAGTCAACAAGGTTCTTATCACAACCAAGGGATACAAAGTATATTTTCATAGGCTAAATATTTCCGCTCAAAAACAACGCCCATTGGAAAATCCAACAGGCATATATTAATTATCCAACTATTTTAATCTTGGAATTGTTAAGTTCTTCAACTGCTATTGAAAGAGGCTTGGCACCTTCGTCATCTACGAGGGGCTCAGCTCCGTCTATAATCTGACGTGCTCTTTTTGATGTAGCCATAACTATTGAATATCTTGAATTAACTATCGGTGAATCACCGGCCTCAACTGCATCATAATTAACAACGTTCATCAAATCTGTGTAAGAAGGATGTAACATCATAATTCTCCTTTCGTCATTACCTCTAAATCTTTTTTTATTTCATTAATCATTTCCTGCTGTCTGATAGGTACGTTATGTGCAGCCACGATTATATCGTTAAGTCTGTCAACGCTTCTTTCTATATCATCATTAATAACAAGAAAATCATATTTCGAAATCCATTCAACTTCCTCAGTAGCTCTGGACAATCTGCCGGCTATCTGTTCGTCGGTCTCAGTATGTCTGTCTCTAAGCCTCTGAGCCAATTCCTTAGCTGAAGGAGGAGTTACGAAAAGCAGGAGTGTATTGGGAAACTTCTTTTTAATCTGAAGTGCACCCTGAACTTCGATCTCAAGGATAACATCCTTGCCCGCAGCTATCTGCTTTTCAACATATTCTCTCGGAGTGCCGTAATAATTGCCGCAATATGAAGCATACTCAAGCAATCCGTCGTTAGCTATAGTCTGTTCGAACTTCTTATGATTAACGAAGAAATAATGAACACCGTCTTCTTCGCCCTCTCTCGCATCCCTGGTAGTCATGGATATACTTAAAGCATAGTTATCATACTTTTCCATAAGCTTTCTAACCAAGGTGCCTTTACCGGCTCCGGAGAATCCTGATATAACAACCAATATACCGTTATTATTCATATAAGAACTCCTTATTCAATATTCTGAATCTGTTCCCTGATTTTTTCTATCTCGGTCTTAATGGTTATCGCAACATTGGTAATATCCAAATCTGATGATTTTGATAATGTTGTATTAGCTTCGCGATTAAGTTCCTGTGCTAAAAAATCAAGTCTCTTTCCAATCGCGCCACCCTTTTCGAGCGAATCCTTGACAGCCTCGATATGACTCTTGAGTCTGACCATCTCTTCGTCTACACACACCTTATCGGAGTAAATACATACTTCTGTAAGAATACGGGCTTCATCTATCTGCTTATCTTCCAAAACTTCTTTAATCTTGTTGGTAAGCTTATTCTTATAATCCTCTACAACCTTGGGAGCCCTCTCTTCGATAAAAGCAACATCCTTGCTCATATCTTCAAGCTTCTTAAGAAGATCTGTCTTTAAATTCTCGCCTTCTTTGATTCTGGATACAACGAATGCATCGCATGCTTCCTGAAGGCATTCCTTAACATTCTTCCAAGTCTCGTTTTCGTCAAAAGCTTCATCCTCGAGAACAAGTACCTCAGGCATTCTTGATATAGTTGATACTCTAACATCATCATCTATATCAAATTCTTCTGACATCTCACGAAGGTAATTAATGTATTCTCCTGCGAGTGCTGAGTTATATTTGATGTTAACGCCTTCCTTACAGTAATCCTCGTAAGTGATATATACGTCAACTTTACCTCGCTGAATATAATCTCTTAATACTTCTCTGATATCTCCCTCGAAAACATTGAGCTTTCTTGGAAGTTTAATTGAAAGATCAAGATATCTGTGATTAACAGACTTAATCTCTACAGTACATTTGTAGTCGGAAGTAATCTTTTCCGAACGACCGTAACCGGTCATGCTTTTAACCATAAATTATAGCCCACCCTTATATTTTTGCATACAAAGTTATTATATCTCAACTTGTACACATAGTCAATTCATAGGAACTTATATCACTTGAAGCTACCATCGAGTAATATGTGTGGTATATTACCATACCGGTCTTACCTTCCGCAGGCTTCTTGATATGCTTCTTTCTGGTGTAATCAACCTCTACCTTATCAGATGATGAATTCTTGGAATTAGCCGCTGCTACAGCCGCTGCAGCCTCGAACACTATATCTGGCATATCCCACTCTTCTGCGGGATTGTCCTTATCGGACTTAACTATTACGTGACTTCCTCCAACAGTCTTGGCATGAAACCACCAGTCATTGCCAAGTGCAGTCTTGAATGTGAGTTCCTCATTTTGGATATTGTTCTTACCTACAAAGATATGATAATTATCCATAAATACGTAATGTTTGTATTTACCTTTAACACTCTTTTTCTTAACGGCACTCTTTTTAATTAGACCTCTCTCAGCAAGTGAAGTTCTAATCTCATCAAGGTCTGCTGAGTTTTCTGATAAAGAAATATATAAAAGATTGTCTTCGAGGAATGTAATATTATCTTCAACTTCTTCGATAAGAGTCTTTAATTTTTCTTCTCTTCGTTTTTGCTTTTGATACTCGTTAAAATACTTATTCGAGTTCTCGATAATACTAAGTGTCTCATCAAGTTCGATCTTAACATCGGTATTATCGTAGTAATTAAGCACAGTTACTTCTTTTGCAGGCTTAAGATTATATGCATACGCCTTTAAGAGTTCACCTTTTATTCTGGCTTCATCCTTATTTTCACACGCCTTTAATTCATCCTGCCATTCAGAGTATTTCTTTTTATCCCTGGTTAACTGGGACTCAAGAATATGTGTTATATCCTTAGCCTTTTGAAGAACATCATTTTTCTTTTGCTTATCACCGTAATAATCAAAAAGTGTAAATACCAAGTTATCTCTTACACTGCTTTCGTAAGTCTCAAGTGACTTATAAGAGCACATGGAAAAGTCCTTATATTCGTTGCCTGTTGAATATAGATATACTTCATTGGAATTATCAATCTCATTGATAAGATTAATGAAATTGTCAGTGATATTGTTTAGATCATCAATCTGTAAATCTGATACGGACGAATCCTTTAATCCGGAACGTGTTAATACTTCTTTTGCAAAAGGCTTGGAAACGCCTTCAAAAGAATTAATGAACACTGTGGATGCTTTGGTATTATCTTCTTCCTTAGCTTTATCAAAGAGTTTCTTAAGAGTATCTTTTAAATCTAACGAATCATCATAAGGATTATATTTTCTCTCATCAAAAGGGAATCTGTATTCTTTACCGGGTAAAACTTCACGAAGAGAACTCATCAGTGAATTAATACGCTTAATACTATCAAGTACAAGACCGTTTTCATCTACGAGAATGATATTACTATGCTTACCCATCAATTCAAGAACGAGTTTTTTGATACTCTTATCGCCCATCTCGTTCATATGCTCTATATGAAAAGCGATTATTCTCTCATTGCCATCCTGAGTAACCTTAATAATCTTACCGTTGGCTATATACTTACGAAGCACCATGCAAAAATTAAGCGCATTCTTGGGTGCCTCAATCTTTTTATCAGTGATATATGTATATGCCATGGAAGGATTGGCTGACGCGAAAACATTGTATGTATCAGACCCTTTTTTGACAGTAAAAATAACATCATACTTATTGATGACTTGAATCTTTGATATCTTGCCATCAGTAAGCATGGTGTTATATTCATTAACTATTCTTCTTATGCAAAAACCATCGTATGCCATTATTATCCAATCAACCAGTCATACATCTCCTGGTATTTGTTGGCAGATACGCTCCAGGAGAAGTCGACTGCCATTGCTCTGTCAATCATCTTATTCCATTCACGTTTTCTGTCGTAATATATCTTTTCGGCGTAACGGATTGTGCCAAGCATCTCATGTGCATTGTAATTGACGAAGCTAAATCCGGTACCCTTAGATTCGTATTCGTTGTAAGGTTCTACAGTATCCTTAAGTCCACCTGTCTCTCTTACGATAGGAATTGTACCATATCTTAAAGCCATTAACTGTGATAAACCGCAAGGCTCAAAGAGCGAAGGCATAAGGAATGCATCACATGCTGCATATATCTTATGGCTCATGGATTCTGAGTAATAGATGTTAGCAGATACCTTGTTGTTATACTTCCAATCAAAATGTCTGAACATATTCTCGTACTGTTCATCTCCTGTACCGAGTACAACAATCTGAACAGCATCCTGGCAAAGTTCATCCATGATATACGCTATTAAGTCAAAGCCCTTTTGATCTGTAAGCCTTGATACTATACCAATCATCATAATCTTGTCGTTTTCTTCAAGTCCAAGATCATGTTGGAGCTTACGCTTATTCTTAATCTTTTCTTTTCTGAAATTCTGAGGATTATACTTAAAGTCGATATACTTATCTACACTGGGATCATAATCCTTGTAATCGATACCGTTAACGATACCTCTCACATCGCTCTCTCTTGCACGAAGCAATCCATCCAAGCTCTCGCCGTAGAACGGCGTCATAATCTCCTTGGCATATGTCTCAGATACTGTTGTAATAGCATCTGCATAAACAAGACCGCCCTTTAAGAGGTTAGCATTCTTATATGCCTCAAGCTTATCAGGTGTAAAGAAATAATCAGGTAATCCTGTTATATCCTTAACTGCAGGTACGTCCCACTTGCCCTGGAACTTAAGGTTATGTATTGTCATAACTGACTTAATACCGTGGAAAAATTCGTTGCCCTGAAATCTCTCTCTGAGATATACAGGGATAAGACCTGTCTGCCAATCGTGGCAATGAATGATGTCAGGTCTGAAATCAAGTAAAGGCATTGCTGAGAGAGCTGCTTTTGAGAAAAATGCGAACTTCTCAATATCATCATATACGTTGGAACTGTAAGGATGAAAACCGCCGAACTTTGACTCATTGTCAATGAAATAATACTTAACGCCATCAACTTCAGCTTCAAGTATACCTACGTATTCATTCTTCCAGTGGAAATCCATGTAGAAAGAGGTCTTGTAGACCATCAAATCCTTTAATTCCTGGGGTATGCAAGTGTATTTGGGAATCATTACACGGATATCAAAGTAACGCTTGTCAACGTACTTCGGTAAGGAACCTACTACATCCGCAAGACCACCGGTCTTGATAAAAGGTACACCTTCGGATGCGACAAATAAGATATTTTTCATGTAAACCCTCCAGAAAGTTAATTGGAAATCTATATGTATCGGATTATCCAATTAAAATATAGTATATTATACTATATATTCCGTTTTTATAAAAGATTTTTATATAGTCTTTTTGTAATCAAGCGCTCGTTTTTTTATCTCTAAAGCATTATCCTTGAATGTATCGGAAGCCTGCTCATCACCAAGCATTCTGGATATCTCAGCAATCTCTCCGTCCTTATCAAGAAGATTGATATAAGTTGACGTTCTCTCATCATCCGTAACTTCTTTTTCAATCTTAAAATGTGCATCCGCCATAGATGCAATCTGCTGAAGATGTGTAATACATATAACTTGATGTGACTTGGATAATAACGCAAGCTTCTTAGCCACCTGCCATGCGGTAGTTCCTGAGATGCCGGCATCAATCTCGTCAAAAATCATGGTCTTTACTTCATCGCTTGATGCAGATACAGTCTTAAGAGCAAGCATGATTCTTGATAATTCTCCACCGCTTGACACACTTTCCAACGCCTTTAAGGCTTCTCCGGGGTTAACGGATATGGTGAACTTCACATTATCCTTACCCATATTGGTATAATCTGCTGTATCTGTTATATTAACCTCGAACTTACTCTGGTTGAAGTTTAAGTCCTTAAGGCTCTCTTCTATGGATGCATTAAATGAAGCAGTTGCTTTCTTTCTAAGAGAGCTTATCTTATCAGCTTTCTTAGCCAAATCATCCTTACATCTGTCAAAGTCTTTTTCGAGTTTTTCTCTTACGTCTTTTAAGTCTCTGAGTTCGTTCAGCTCAGTCTCTTTATCATCGTGATATTTTAATACTTCTTCGATGGTACGGCCGTACTTTCTCTCGAGATCATTGATAAGTTCGTATCTCTCTCTTAATGTGTTTAGTTCGCTCTCGTCAGGAGAATACTCGTTATAGAGATCGTCCGCTTCACGAGAGAAGTCTGTAAGCATCTCGGATATACTGTTGAGAGTATCGCAAAGTTTCTCAAGGTTATCATCAAAATGCGATATGCCTGAAAGTTCTCTTAATGCTTCATCCACGCTTCCTGATGCGGAAGAATACTCACCCGAGATAAGGTTATTGATTGTGCCAAGACTGCCTTGAATCTTGGATGCATTTTCCAATACCTTAAGTCTCGTCTCAACATTCTCTTCTTCATCAGCCTTAAGCGAAGCCTCTTCTATCTCATTAATCTGGTACTCTAATAGAGCAATCTCTCTTTCTCTGGCCTGGTCGTCAATAAGAGGCGCATCGAGTTCTTTTTTTATGCTAAGATACTCTTTATATGTATTCTTATAGTCATTAAGGGATTGATCAAAAGAATCTCCAAGATAAGAATCAAATATATCAATGTGATTCTTGGAATTCAAAAGATTTTGATAATCGTGCTGTCCATATACATCAATAAGAAGTTCCGAAACAGAACGAACAAAAGAAGCATTGAATGTCTCGCCGTTAACCTTGAATACGTTACGAGCGGGCATAATCTTTCTTTGAACCAAAAGAGTATCATCTTCAAAAGATACACCCATATCAGTCAAAAAATTCTTAGTATCTTCATCAACAGAAAAAAGTACCTCAACCAATGCGAATTCGCATCCTGTTCTTATGATATCTTTTTCTGCCTTGGCTCCCATTGCGATATTAAGAGAGCCTAAAATAACGGACTTACCGGCACCGGTCTCACCGGTTAAGATGTTAAGTCCTTCATTAAAATCAATATCTATCTCATCAATCAGCGCAAAATTTTTAACATGTAAGTTTAAAAGCATACTCTCTCCTTTTGCACCTTCTCATCACAATTAATTCTCTTTCAGTTTCCTGTTAAGAGTCTCTAAGAAATTAACATTATTCATCTGAATAAAGTCAACGCACGCATCAGCTTTTGAAATAATAAGCTCATCATTGGAATTAAGATCAATCCTCTCGGCTCCGTCAAAATGCGCTATAACCGTCTGTCCAACGGATGCATCATGAGGTTCTCCGATAGTAATCTTAATAATATCCGTTGCCTTAAAAAGAATACTTCTATTCATGAATGAATGAGCAGCTATTGGAGTAATAAGAAGCATCTCAGCAGCGGGCTCTACTATGGGGCCTCCGGCTGATAAGTTATATCCTGTCGAGCCTGTAGGAGTTGATATGATTACACCATCTGCGGCATAGGACTTAAGGAACATATCATTAACCGAAATGTCATAGTTAAGTATCTGGAGCATACCACCTCTGTTGATACATACATCATTGAGCGAATTGCTCTCAAATATTAACTTGCCATCTCTATATACCTTGCCGTTAAGCATCATTCTCTTTTCGAGAAGATAATCTTTTTCAACAAGTCTGTCGAGTGCTTTTTCCATACCATCAACATTGGTCTGTGCAAGGAAACCTACATGGCCTAAGTTGATACCAAGTATCGGAAGATTAAGCGTAGAGCACTGCTTGGCAACACGCATAAGAGTACCGTCACCACCAAGTACGATAACAACATCATATCCCTCGGTGTCACTCACAGAAATATTTTCTTCCCTGTTAACAGTCATGGGATTGGATACCTCAACACCTTTGCGTGACAGATATTCTCTTATCTGATTGTAGACCTTATAATCCTTATCCTTATAAGGATTAACGCATGCAAGAACTCTCATAATCATTCTCCATTATTTGACTACGCGTTACTCTTAAGACTATCATGGGATGCACTTACTACAGCATCAATTAATGCTTTCTCATCCTTGTAAGATTTATCGGAATATACAACATCAAATGTTGTATCATTCATCTCTTCTTCGGATACTTTTTCAATAAGCAAAAGATACTCTATATTGCCCTCGGGACCTTTTATCGGAGAATAATCCAATGCTTTGACATTAAAGTTAATCTCCTTGCAAAAATCAATTATCTTTTTGACTACTTCTTTATGAACCTCAGGATCTCTTACTACGCCCTTTTTGCCAACCTTTTCTTTTTCGGTTTCAAACTGAGGCTTAATAAGACATACCATCAATGAGTGTTCTTTTAACAAGGTATATGCAACAGGAAGTATCTTGGTTAATGATATAAAAGATACATCGGTAGCTGCAAAATCAATATCCTCAGGTATGTTTTCTTTTGTTACATATCTAAAGTTGCATTTTTCCATGCAGATGACTCTGTCATCGTTACGTAACTTCCAATCAAGTTGTCCGTGGCCAACATCTACGGAATACACTTTTGATGCACCGTTTTGAAGCATGCAATCTGTAAATCCGCCTGTGGATGCACCTATATCAAGGCATGTATAATCATCAAACTTAAGATTGAATACAGTAACAGCCTTATCTAGTTTAAGACCACCTCTTGAGACATATTTTAATGTCTCGCCTCTTACTTCGATAGGTGCGTTCTCGTCGAATGTAGAACCGGCCTTATCTTCTTTTTGACCGTCAACATATACGATGCCACTCATTATAAGTGCCTTGGCTTTTTCTCTCGATTGAGCAAGGCCTTTATTCACCAATAATACATCAAGGCGTTCTTTCACCCTAATCCCTCTTGATCCTTCATAATTCTTTCAAAGATAGAATCGGCATCCATGCCAATCTCTTTCTTAAGGAAGTCCACATTACCGTGCTCTACATACATATCAGGAATTGCAATCGGTGTGTAATTAACGAAAAGACCTTCCTCAACAAGGAATGATGATACTCTCTCGCAAAATCCGCCCGAAAGTACATTCTCTTCCATCGTTACAATATGTGAATGGCTCTTAACAGCCTCTTTTATAAGTTCTTTATCGATAGGATTAACGAACCTCGCATTAAGTATGGATACTTCCTTACCCGCAGCTTTAAGTTTTTCTCTGACTTCTACTGCAGTCTTAACCATACTGCCGACAGCTATCAAACAAATACCGCTTTCCTTATTAATCCATTCAGCCTGACCGTATTCAATAGGTGCTCTGAATTCTGATAATCCATCATATGCAGTACCACGAGGATATCTGATTGCAATAGGACCTTCATACTTGAATGCGAACTTAATCATATCCGATAATTCCCATTTATTCTTGGGGGCCATTACGCACATATTGGGAATTGCTGAAAGATATGATAAATCAAATATACCCTGATGTGTCTCACCATCACTGCCTACAAGTCCGGCTCTGTCTATTGCAAAAATTACATGAAGATTTTGAATACAAACATCATGAATAATCTGGTCAAATGCACGCTGTAAGAATGAAGAGTATACACATACTATGGGCTTAAGTCCGCCCATCGCAAGACCTGCAGCAAAAGTAACCGCATGTTCTTCTGCAATACCGACATCAAAGAATCTGTCGGGATACATACTCTTGAATCTCTTAAGTCCCGTACCATCAGGCATAGCAGCTGTAATCGCTACGCATTCAGGATCTCTCTCGCCCATCTTACACATAACAGTAGAGAACACATCTGTGTAATCAGGCTTGAGTTTTTTATTCTTGGGAAGTCCTGTCTCAATATCAAAAGGAACTGCGCCGTGGAATCTCGCAGGATGTCTCTCTGCAGGCAAGTATCCTTTTCCTTTTTTGGTAAGTACATGAACCAAAACGGGAGTCTTGATTCTCTTAGCTTCGTTAAAAGCTTTTACCATACCGTTAATATCATGTCCGTCGATAGGTCCAAGATATGTAAGTCCCATCTCTTCAAAATACATACCGGGCACAACGAAGGACTTCAAGTTTCTTTTAGCCCTCTTGATCTTTTCGATCATGTCGTTACCTTTATTGAGATTGGACAACTTATCCTTAACACCTTCCTTGAGTTCAAGGTATTTCTCAGATGTACGGATATTATCGAGGTATTGACTCACACCACCGACATTTTCCGATATGGACATGTTGTTATCATTAAGAATGATGATGAACTTGGTATTGGCTCTACCAGCATTATTGAGTGCTTCATAAGCCATACCACCTGTTAATGCACCATCACCTATAACGGATACGATAGTATTATCTTCGCCCTTCATGGTACGCGCCATAGCCATACCAAGGCCTGCTGATATGGATGTGGATGAATGACCTGTATTGAATGCATCGCAATCACTCTCGCTGGTTTTTGGGAAACCAGCTATACCCCCGTACTTACGAAGTGATGAAAATCCGTCACGTCTGCCTGTTAATATCTTATGAGTGTAGCTTTGATGTCCTACGTCCCATATGATTTTATCAGTGGGTAAATCCAAAACAAGGTGAAGCGCCATTGTAAGTTCTACGGTACCAAGATTGGCTCCCAAGTGTCCGCCCGTTTCGGATATTGATTCTATTAAAAATTCTCTTATCTCATCAGCCAAATCATACCAATGATTCTTATTGATTCTCTTGATATCATTCGGCTTATTTATTTTCTCTAAGTACATTATTTTTCCCTCGTCATCAGATTCTTGGCAAGATCCAATAAGAAGCTTTCTTCCTTACCTGATGCGTTCATAATAATATTCATAGCCTTTTTAGTATACATCTCCTGCTCACTCTTTGCAGTTTCTAGCCCCTTAAGTGATACGTATGTAACCTTTTCATTCTTCTCGTCACTTCCAACAGGCTTACCAAGTACAGCTGAATCTCCGCATACATCGAGAATGTCATCCTGTATCTGGAATGCAAGTCCTATGTATCTGCCTGCTTCTTCGAGTGCATCTACGTTTTCTTTTGTAGCACCTGCAAGTATAGCTCCCATCATAAGGGAAGCTTCAAGTAGAGCAGATGTCTTACATTTATGGATAAAAAGAAGTGTATCTTCATCCACATCTTTTTTATGCTCCATCATTAGGTCAACTGTCTGACCGCCAATCATGCCGAAAGAGCCGGCTTTAAGCGCTAATACTGCATTAGCCTTAACCATCTTTTTTAATGTATCATTATCACCACATTCAACCATTGTATTGGACATGGTTTCAAATGCAGCATTAAGAAGCCCGTCTCCCGCAAGTATGGCTGTGGCTTCATCAAATACCTTGTGATTGGTTAATCTTCCACGTCTGTAATCATCATTGTCCATAGCCGGAAGATCATCATGTATAAGGGAATATGTATGTATCATTTCGATTGCAGCCATAAAAGGTGCGACAGTCTTGATATCATTCCCACCGAATAGTCTGTAAGTTTCAAGAACTATCATAGGTCTGAGTCTTTTGCCGGGCGCTATGAAAGAATAGTTCATAGCCTCGAATACTCTCTTTTGATAGCCTTCTTCTTTGAATGCAAACTGTTCTATTATTGAATTAACTTCATTGGTCTTAGACTTTAAGACCTCTTTAAAATCTGCCATATTACACCGCTATTAAAAATCCGCACCCTCAGTCTCAAATGTACTTGTCTCACCGTCAGCATTAATCTTTAATACTTCTTTTTCTATCATATCTATTTTATTCTTGCACTCTTCTACAGTAACTTTTCCCTTAGCATATAAATCCAATGCTTCTTCAATGGGAATATCTTCTTTTTCTAGTTCTTTTACTATGGACTCGAGTGCTGTTAATTTCTCATCAAGTTTTTCTGCGTTCACACCATATCCTCCTTCTTGATATCGATAACGGATACTGTAGCAGAACCGTCTTTCATAATAACCTTAATCTTGTCATCCTTCTTAAGGTCAGTAACACCTGAGATTCTCTTACCATCCTCAAGTGTAACATAAGCCATACCGGCCTTCAATCTTTCCAGTGGCGATACACCCTTAAGCTTCTCCTCATATTGGCGAATCAGCATCTTATTTCTGGAAATTATATTCTTCATCAAAAGATCAAGATTCTTGTCGTATGAGTTCACGCTTATCTTTTGCTTTTTAAGTGTATTATAAGGTGAAAGTGCATCAAGCTTGGTATTGTATATATCTATCTTTTTCTTGTAATTGGATGTTACTTTTAATAACGCTCTATCTAACGATGCAGATGCACTATCTATGTCTTTTATAACACCTGCTATATCAGGTACAGCAAGTTCTGCAGCTGCCGAAGGAGTAGCTGCTCTCATATCTGCTACAAAGTCGGCAATCGTAAAATCTATCTCATGACCAACAGCTGAAATAATTGGCGTCTCGCACTGGAATATCGCATAAGCGAGTTCTTCTTCATTGAACGCCCAGAGGTCTTCTATACTGCCTCCGCCTCTTCCGACGATTATAACATCTACACCGGCATTATCCAAGATTTCGATACCCTTGGCGACCGATGATGCAGCGCCTTCGCCCTGAACCAATGCAGGATAGAGAATCAATGATATATACGGATTCCTTCTCTTGGATACACTGATAATGTCTCTAATAGCCGCTCCGGTTGATGCAGTAACTATACCAACCTTCTCTGGGAACTTTGGAATCGGCTTTTTAAATTCCTTATCAAACATTCCCTGCTCGGAGAGCTTTTTCTTTAATGCCTCATATTTCTCGCTTAAATCTCCGATTCCTGCAGATTTAACATCCGTTATGTTAAAAGTTACACTACCCGCCTGAATATAATTATTGATACTTCCCCTTGCAATAATCTTGAGGCCGTCTTTTAATTCTGTATTTATTTTTCTGGTCGCATTTTTGAATATTGCGCACGAAATGGCGGATTGTTCATCTTTGAGGGTAAAATATATGTGACCGGATGAGTGGAACTTGATATTGCTTATCTCTCCTTCCACAGATACATCCGGCAACAGATAATCCTCTGAGAACATATAATGAATGTATTTATTAATCTGATAAACTGAATATACGTTTTTCACAGTCAATTCCAGGTATTATCCCTCTTATGCAAAGTTGGCAAGAATACCGTTAATAAAAGAATATGACTCCTCGGAACCGAATTTCTTAGCAAGTTCAACCGCTTCGTTAATAGCTACGGAAGCAGGAACATCATCATCAAACAATATCTCATAGGTAGCAAGACGAAGAATCGCAAGTTCAACTCTGCCTATACGATCAAGAGTCCATCCCTTGGATACGGATGCAATCTTCTCATCAATCTCTACGAGTTTCTCTAATATCTTAACATATTTTTGAGTAATCTTTTCTTTATCAGCATCCTTGACAGTCTCATTAAGTGTCGAGAACTCTTCTTTAATCTCTGCTTCTTCACCATCTGTTGCTTCAAAAGGAAAAGGAGCATCGAAGTATAATAATACTTCGTCGTCAAGTTCTTTTTTGTCATAAAAATCTGACATAAACAATAATTTGAATGTCAATTCTCTTTCGGCTTTTCTGTTCATAACACTCCTATGCCATACTTACCGAAGATACTCTGACGTTAACGTCAGTAACCTCAAGGCCCGTCATAGTCTCGATACTTGTCTTAACGGAATTCTGAACCTTCTGGCAAATCTCAGGAACCTGATATCCGTAGAGAATGCCTATATTCATATCTACACTGACCTTTTTGCCCTTAATCTCAACCTTGATGCCTCTGGTAAGTCTTCTAATGTTAATCTTAAGTCTGATCTGCTTCTTATCCTGAAGAGGTGTAACACCCTCAACATCCTGAGATGCAAGTGCAGCGATAAGAGGTACTACATCAGTAGCAATGCGGACAGAACCGATTTTATCGTTGTTATTGGAAGTACTCATAAGTTCGCCTCCGATTCGTTAGAATTCATAAAAACACTAGATATATTATAAATAATTCTTGTTCACAAAACAAGTTTTAATCCATAGGAAATGAATAAATGTACAAATCCGGATTTTGTATGTAAGTGAGGTTTTCCTTATCGAGATAATCAAATACATGATTCTCATCAATAAGGTACTCTTTCATGTCATCATAGACCTGCTTGCTGGAACACTTAATCTCGACGCTCTCAAGTCCCAATTGTCTTGATCTTGAAAAAGCAGCCGCAAGTGCTTCCTGGTCTACACTCTTAAAATATAAGCCCTCTTTTACGTAATAATTGTTCTTGTTATTAACGCACGAAGGAACTGGAAGGAAATTATCGATAACATGTGTTAACTCTAATTCAGCCGTTGTTATATTAAGATAATCGTAGTTAATTCCGCCCTTGCCTGTACCAAGGTTGGCATTTTGAAGATATGATGAATCTCCCCATGTACAATCTACGTAGTAATATGTACCCTCGCATCTGACAAGATTCCATGCATGACCTTCGTTATTTCTGGAAATATAACCAACAACCAAGGTACTCTGCACTCCAAGTTTACCAAGTAAATACTGGAAGGTCTTGGCATAGCCCTGACATACAGACTTACCGTATAAGCACACGGAAAGGATATTCTGATTCTCAGCGGAATTGATATCGTACTCTGTATTAAGAATTATGAATTCATACGTATACTTAATCTTTTCATAATCGCTGGCAGTTCTAGAGATACCCTTCATGAATGCTTTTTCATATTCATCCACAAGCTTCTTGCAATCTTTTGCTGTAGCTGCATCCATGGTAAATCCGGGAGTAAATTCAATCTTAACTATCTCATCACCCGCAGTATATTTTGTAAAAAGATATCCGTTTACATAGAATATCTCGGGATGATCCGCCATAACAGCATTAAATGCTATATCAATATCCTCGGGCGATAATGAACAGATATAGAAAGAATCTGTATAGTTCTTAAGTGAAATATATATCTCAAGGTAAATCTGCTTACTGAATTGATCAAGAGAACCATAGTAATATAACTTAGAACACTCTTTATTAGCCTCGTTAATCTTTTCGGATGTTAAGCCTTTCTTAATACGACTGGCCCATTCATCCTCGGTAAGCTTGGCTTCTACAACTATCTGACCAATATCGGTAACTATAATCTCATAGTCACCGCCATCGGGTACATCTGATACTTTGGCTTCTTTTTCGGTTATTGACATCTCTGTATAACCATTGATTGCACCGATAGTATTTTTTGCACCATTTGCAGTAGATGTATACTTATCAAAATCAATATGATCGCTTAAGAAAGAGGAATCTTTATCAAGTTGTTTGTCGATAATCACGGAGCCGCCGATAATTAAAGCAAGTATCAGACATAATACTCCTATTCCGATGTAAACTTTTTTCATTTAGTCCCTTCCGAATTCGGTCAAAATGAGTCCTTTGTTTCTGTCTATTGTCATCTGAATGCTCCATTCATTGACAAATATCAAAAGAGGATTACCCTTCATATCCTTAACTTTCTTCATATCGGATGTACCGGTAAGTTTTGCTACATCAACTTCATCCTTGTTCTCAATCCATCTGATATATTCGTAAGGAAGATTATCCATCTTAATCTCAACATTATATTCGTTTTCAAGTCTGAATTTTAATACTTCAAACTGAAGTACACCTACAACTCCGACAATAATCTCTTCCATACCGGTATTGAATTCCTGGAATACCTGAATGGCACCTTCCTGAGCAATCTGAGTGATACCCTTCATGAACTGTTTTCTCTTCATGGTATCAACCTGACGAACTCTAGCGAAATGTTCAGGAGCGAATGTAGGAATACCTTCGTAATTAAACTTATTATTGGCAACAGTAAGTGTATCTCCGATAGAAAAAATACCCGGATCAAATACACCGATTATATCTCCGGCATATGCAGTATCGAGAATCTTACGATCATCCGCCATAATCTGCTGGGGCTGTGATAATCTCATGGATTTACCACCCTGCATATGATATACTTCTCTGCTTGCTTCAAACTTACCCGAACATATACGCATGAACGCAATACGGTCTCTATGCGCCTTGTTCATATTAGCCTGAATCTTGAATACGAAAGCAGAGAAATCATTTTCAAGAGGATCTATGATACCAATATCACTCTTTCTGGGAAGAGGAGTTGTGGACATGGTAAGGAAGTTATTGAGGAATATCTCAACACCAAAGTTAGTAAGAGCGGATCCGAAGAATACAGGCGTAAGCTTTCCTGCCTGAACTTCTTTTATATCGAATTCAGCAGATGCACCATCAAGAAGTTCAATCTCATCCTTAAGAGTTGCGTATGCATCCTCTCCTATTGCTTCTTTGAGCTGATCCTCGTACTGAAGATCTATCTCCCAGGACTTACCTTCCTTGGTACCTTTTTCTGTATCAGAGAACATAACAACCTTTTCGTTATGCCTGTCATATACACCTTTAAATCCCTTGCCTGAACCAATGGGCCAGTTAACAGGACATGTAGCAATGCCAAGTTCTGTCTCTATCTGGTCGAGTAATTCGAATGTATCAAGAGCATCTCTATCGAGCTTATTGATAAATGTGAAAATGGGAATTCCTCTCATACCACAGACTTTAAAAAGTTTTCTTGTCTGTGCCTCTACACCCTTGGAAGCATCGATAACCATTACAGCTGAATCGGCTGCCATAAGTGTACGATATGTATCCTCAGAGAAATCCTGGTGTCCGGGAGTATCAAGGATATTAACGCAATATCCGTCATATTCGAACTGAAGAACTGATGAAGTAACGGAAATACCTCTTTCCTTTTCAATCTCCATCCAGTCGGATACAGCATGTCTTGCTGTTGCTTTACCTTTAACCGAACCTGCGAGGTTAATTGCACCGCCGTATAATAAGAACTTTTCTGTAAGTGTTGTTTTACCTGCATCGGGGTGCGATATAATTGCAAATGTTCTTCTTCTGTTTATCTCGTTATCAAAATTGCCCAATTTATAAATCTCTCTTTCAAAATTATGTAAACCTAAATGACAAAAATACCACCGAATAAAAATAATACTAAATATCAGGGCATAATTCAAGTTTAGATATCTTGAGTTCGACTATTTTTATCATATTTACATCATTGATGTGCCATCAAGCTTTCCCTCAACTCCGAGTAAATCAAGAACAGTTGCACCTATATCCGCAAACGTCTCTCTTGTTCCCATATTTACCGGCTTGATATTCTTGCCGTAACAGATAAAAGGAATGTACTCTCTTGTATGGTCCGTAGTCTTGGTAAATGCAGGATCACATCCGTGATCTGCAGTAATCATAATGCAATCATCATCGCCGAGTTTTGATACCAATTCAGGAAGTCTTTCATCAAAATATGCCAATGCTTTTGCATATCCGTCAACATCTCTTCTATGACCGTAAAGCATGTCGAAATCAACAAGATTAGTGAAGCAAATACCATTAAAGTCTCTGTCCATCCAATTAAGAGTCTTATTGATTCCGTCCTCATTGGATTCTGTATATACATAATCCGTAATACCGCTTCCTGCAAAGATATCGTATATCTTACCAACCGATAAAACATCCTTGCCTGCATTCTTAAGGATATTAAGCATGGTATCCTTGGGAGGAATAAGCGAGAAATCATGACGATGAGGAGTTCTGTAGTAATTACCACTCTCTCCAAGGAAAGGTCTGGCTATTACTCTGCCCACTCCATGTTCACCCTGTAAAATCTCTCTTGCAATCTTGCAATACTCATATAATTGTTCAAGAGGTACAACCTCTTCATGAGCAGCAATCTGAAATACAGAATCAGCTGATGTGTATACGATCAAAGCGCCTGTTTTTACATGTTCATCACCGTAATCGTTAATAACCTTGGTTCCTGAATATGTTGCATTAACAATTGCTTTTCTGCCTGTTCTATTTTCGAATTCTTCTATTACTTCCTTGGGGAATCCATTAGGATATGTGGGCATTGGCTTAGGTGAAACCATACCTGCAATCTCCCAATGACCGATTGTAGTATCCTTGCCCATGGACTTTTCTCTCATTCGAGCAATCATTGCTTCTGGAGAACCAACCTTTTCTCCCACAGTTACACCATCGATATTAAAAAGTCCCATCTTGGCCATATTAGGCATATCAAAATACTGACTTGTCGCACAGGATGCTATGGTATTGGAACCCACATCGCCAAACTTATCAGCATCAGGTTCTTCACCTATTCCAAAACTGTCTAAAACTATTAAAAATACTCTCTTCATATTACTCCCCCAATCGTAAATAAAATACTTACTAAATTATACCATAAAAAATGCTGCAGGAGAAATCCTGCAGCATCATTAAGTATCTTATTATTCGATTTAGACATCCTTGATAGAAAAGCTCATTCTTCCCATCTTGTCCTTGCCCATACACTTAACTGTTACCTTGTCGCCAAGTGTAAGTACATCTTCAACATGCTCGATACGATTCTTGGCAATCTTGGAAATGTGAACCATTCCTTCCTTGCCGGGAGCGAATTCTACGAATGCGCCGAATTCCTTTATGGAAACAACAACACCCTTGAGAATCTGTCCTTCTTCATAATCTGTAACGATTGTATTGATCATATTGATAGCTTCGTTGATCTTGTCGATATCTGTACCGCATACGCCAACTCTTCCATCATCAGTAATGTCAATCTTAACTCCTGTACGAGCGATAATCTCGTTTATTGTCTTACCCTTCTGACCAACAACATCACCGATCTTATCAGGATCAATGTTAATCTGAACAATCTTAGGAGCGTACTTGCTGATCTCTTTTCTAGGCTCAGCAATTGCTTTCTTCATGCAGTTATCCATGATGAAAAGTCTAGCTTCACGACATCTTGCAATAGCACCTTCAACGATGGGACGTGTAAGACCATGAATCTTGATATCCATCTGAATAGCTGTGATACCGTCTGTAGTACCTGTTACCTTGAAGTCCATATCTCCGAAGAAATCTTCAAGTCCCTGAATATCTGTAAGAAGGATGAAGTCGTCATCTGTCTCGCCTGTTACAAGACCACATGAGATACCGGCAACCATCTTCTTGATAGGAACACCGGCAGCCATAAGTGACATACATGATGCACATGTAGAAGCCATTGATGTAGAACCATTGGACTCAAATGTCTCGGATACGCAACGGATTGCGTAAGGGAATTCTTCCTCTGAAGGAAGTACGGGTATAAGTGCTCTCTCAGCAAGTGCACCGTGACCGATCTCTCTACGTCCGGGTCCTCTTGAAACCTTAGTCTCACCTACAGAGTATGCAGGGAAGTTGTAATGATGCATATATCTCTTAGTTGTCTCGTTATCATCAAGTCCGTCAATCTTCTGAACTTCTGATAAAGGAGCAAGTGTACATACATCACAGATCTGTGTCTGTCCTCTGGTGAACATGGATGAACCATGAACTCTGGGGATGATATCTACTTCTGCAGCAAGAGGTCTGATCTGTGTAATCTCACGGCCGTCAGGACGCTTATGATCCTTTAAGATCATCTTTCTTACTGTCTTCTTCTCGTACTGATAGATAGCTTCGCCTAAGATAGCAAGCCACTCTTCATTCTCAGCAAAAGCTTCTTCGAGCTTCTCTGTGATAACACGGATGTTCTCTTCTCTCTTCTGCTTCTCATCTGTAAATACAGCAACTTCCATTTCTTCGGGAGTTACGATTTCTTTCATCTTAGCAAAGAGCTCTTCAGGAATAGCACATGACTCATATTCATGCTTAGGCTTACCAACCTCAGCAACGATCTGATTAATCCAAGCAATGATTGTCTGGTTAATCTCATGAGCCTTGTAGATAGCTTCGATCATCTTAGCTTCGGGTACTTCGTTAGCACCTGCTTCGATCATGATAACCTTCTCACTTGTAGAAGCAACAGTTAACTGCATGTCACCGTTCTTCCACTGTTCCTGGTTAGGGTTAACGATGAATTCACCGTTAACAAGTCCAATCTGTGTTGTAGCACAAGGTCCACAGAAAGGAATATCTGAGATAGATGTTGCAATAGCTGAACCAAGCATAGCTACGAGCTCGGGACGGCACTCAGGATCAACGCTCATTACGAGGTTGTTAAGTGTAACATCGTTTCTGTAATCCTTGGGGAAAAGAGGTCTCATGGGACGGTCGATAACACGGCTTGTCAAGATAGCGTTCTCTGAAGCCTTACCTTCTCTTTTGTTAAAACCTCCGGGAATCTTTCCTACAGAGTATAACTTCTCTTCATACTCTACAGAAAGAGGGAAAAAGTCGATTCCATCTCTGGGCTTTTCAGAAGCTGTAGCAGTAGAAAGAACCGTTGTGTCGCCGTAATGCATAAAAGCGGCGCCGTTAGCCTGAGCGGATACTCTACCAACATCTACTGATAAAGTACGTCCGGCAAGTTCAAGACTAAATGTTTTAAATGCCATTTTTCTTCTCCTTATAAAAATATATATTTCAAGGCAGAAGTGGCCGAAACTACTGAGAACATCACAAATATCGATATGTATTTATAACGCTTTCAGTGGCTTCGGAATACTCTTCTGCCAAGTTACCTTTTTAACGCAATAAGGCGGACAGTTTTATTGTCCGCCTCTAATAGTTAATTACTTTCTGAGTCCGAGTTTCTCGATAAGAGCACGATATCTCTCGATATCTGTATTCTTAAGGTAGTTAAGAAGTCCACGACGCTGACCAACCATTTTAAGAAGTCCTCTGTTTGAATGGAAATCCTTGGGGTTCTTCTTCATATGCTCTGTGAGCTCCTGGATACGTGCAGTAAGAACTGCGATCTGTACTTCAGGTGAACCTGTGTCGCCTTCGCTTCTTGCGTACTGTGCGATAACGCTCTGCTTCTTTTCCTTAGAAATCATCTTTAATTTCCTCCTATATTATTATTTACTGCCGATTCCGAGTCGAAAGTCGGAGTGTCAAACAACCAAGAATCGGTTCGCAGACTTTACAAGAATATCACATTAATAATAATATGTAAACCATTTTGTCTGTATTTTTTATTTATTTATCGAAAGAACTGCCTTTTATACAGCTGACTCTTTCTCTTCCTTAACATGTTCCTCCATGAATTCCTTCATGGTAAGGATTTTATCTTTAACATTTTTTGTAGCGCTTCTGTTCTGAAGAACATTACTCATATATCTCTTGGCTTCATCGTACTTGCCAAGTTCTGTACACAAACCGGCTAACAAACAATCAAGAGTAACATCATCCATACCGCAGATGGGTGGATGCTCAGTAGCTCTGGCTTTGGCCAAGTAATTAAGTGCATTACCAAGGAAAGCATTTTCTCTGAGTCTAAGTTCTTTTATCTTACTTGCTTCGCTCTCTTCGAGGCTATTGGCATAAGCTCTGAATAACCAGCCATTCTTAAGACACAAAAGACCCATCTCGGAATTATGAGCATTCTTAACACGAGCTGTTAAAAATGCGCTCTTATATCTTTCCAATGCTTCATCAAAAGTATATTCTTCTTTCTCTTCAAAATCCTGCTTGTGATTTTTTGAGACTTCTTCGAGAATATCCTTTCTCTGAAATGCAGTTATTCTCTCATAATATCTTTCAAGAGAAGCATATCCGCATCTGGGGCATTGAATAATATCATATTTTAAAGGTTCAAGATCTTTGTAATTAACTTTAAGATCTATATCTGTAGAGTCCATACGGGCTTTACCTTGTCTAATAGTAAGATTCTTAAAACTATTGCCGCATATGGGACAATTAAATGTCTTACCAAATACTTTCTCTGCGTCTGCCATACTAACCAATCGTCCTTTTGTGTTCCTCGGCTATGACTAACGCTCTGTCCGCATTAGCAACAAAGACATCTGCTATTATCGGATCAAAGTGTGTGCCGGAGCCTTCTTTTATTATATTCATTGCCTCTTCAAAAGAAAACGGTTTTTTATAACTTCTTGTAGAAACAAGTGCGTCAAATACATCCGACACTGCCATGATTCTGGCGGACAGAGGTATCTCTTCACCTTTCATACCCATAGGATATCCTGTTCCATCCCATTTTTCATGATGGTATGTAGCAAGATTAAGAGCTTCCTTGAGGTATCCTGACTCGCCACCAGTTAAATTCATGGCACTCTCAATAATCTCTTTACCGGCTGTTGTGTGCTTCTTCATCTCTACAAATTCTTCATCAGTAAGTCTTGCAGGCTTATTGAGGATGATATCGGAAACTTTAATCTTACCGACATCATGAAGAGGTGCTGAATTACATACATCCTTAATATACTCATCATCTACAATATCCGGATACAGATTGTTTTCTTTTAAAAGTTCAAGAATTAACTTAACGTAAGCTGCAGTCTTTTTAACATGATCACCCGTACACTTATCTCTACTCTCGACCAAGTCGGCGAGTATATAGATAAGGCCCGTCTGCATATTGGCAATCTGTTCACCTTTTTGCGATACATCTTCAATATATCCGACTGTATCACTGATTGTTTTTGCAAGCGAATCATATAGAGTCTCTATCTCATCGCCTGTTTTTATATTAAGAGAATTAAGTCTCTCTACTGACGTCTCAAGTGCTTCTTCCGAATTATATGCAAACTTTCTGGCTGCATATGTCATCGCATTGATAGGATACGTTAAGTGATATTGCAAATGCCACATACAAAATGCCAAAATAAATATAAAAAATCCAATAAAAAGAGCCGTAACCTTGGTAATGAATCTGATGCCGCTGAGAGTAACATCATTCATATTGATGTCTGCGCAGGCATAGCATACACACTTATGTTGAGAATCGTAAACCGGAATGTAATATGATAAAAGCCATCCGTAGGTATCATTGGATTCTATGGGTTCTATCTGCTGGCCCGATAACAGTAACGGAATGTATTCATCAAACGCCTCTTCAAATGCAACCAATTCACCCGTCTTGGCCCCCTCAAGAGTCTCGGTATCAAGATCGAATACTACATGACATCCGTCAGGCAATATCTGATATACATAGATGTACTCGATATAAGGCGAACTGGCCATTATTCTCTCAAGCCTCAGCTTGGTATCTATATAATCCTGACTCTTGTCTCCGCCTTCTTCAAGATATGCGTTGACTCTGTCGGCATCAATGGTACTGGCAACCAAAGAAGCTACATTTTTAGCAGTATATGTGTATTGCTCCACCGCAAACTTATGATATAAAACATAACTGATTGAAGATGTTGCCACGGCAACCATAATCATCAGTATTCCAATAATGATAACAATCTCAGTTCTAAGCTTGATCTTGGGAACTTCAATCTTGCCTGTTTCCTTGATCTCCTCTTTTTTAAGCGCCCTCTGTTTCCATCCTGTCATTGCAAGAGAAGAAACAAATTTTTGGGGAACGATTTTTATAATTATATATACGATAATGACAACTATCGCTTTATCAATAATGTCTATCGATATATCCGATATAAGCTGAGCCGAAAATACATTGACTTTTCCGCTCTCCAACAGTTTAAGAGCGAAAGGAGCCGATATGCCTTCGCCCATACCGAATCCATATATCAGATAAGTTAATATCGAACCAATGAAACCGCCGCAGAATGCATATGCAGGAATTGTAATGAGCGCTTTCCAGAACTTTTTATAAAAGCCTTTTTCTGCAAAAAACGATGCGCATAACGCAATGAGAACTGATATTACAGAATAAAAAGCGGTATCAGGACTCGACGAAGCATTGATGATATTAGTGAGATATCCGACTACTATACCGGGCAAAAATCCGCCCCATATAGCAGCAAGAAGCGTACCTACATTATCCAAAAACAACGGGATATGCAATACTCCGCAGAGCCTGTTAAGTCCAATGTTAATGAGGATAAATAATATGTAAAAGAGGATTAACTTAATCACTCTTTTAACATTTGCCTTACGCGAACTCAAATCATCCATAGAAATTCCCCTATTCCTTTAGATAAATACTTTTAATCATTCCGTAATTTAAAATATATTTTATCCCTAATATTTTCTTATTTCAAGAATAAACTAAGGCATAAAAATGTTACTTTTTTGTGTTCTTTTCATTCTTAAGACGCAGATTTCTTCTGACCCTGTTAATATGCCTCTCAAAATCCCCGTTTTCAATAAGAGATGCCACTATAAGCTGTTCAAAAGTAGGCACCGGACATGAATACAAACCGATTTTTTCTTCAAACATCTCTTTCATCGACTTGGGAATAAGCATATAAGCAGTTCTTACCGACGGAGATATCGTTCTCGAAAATGTATTAACATAGATAACCTTATCGTTTTGATCCATTGAAAAGATTGTATCTACCGCTCTTCTTGATGTGGTATATTCGGATTCAAAGTCATCCTCGATAATGATTCCGTTCTTATCTATGCTCCACTTGATATACTCTCTCTTTTTGCCCGCGCTCGCGGTAACGCCGGTCGGATAACTTCTAAAAGGAGTAACATGCAATACATCCGCTTTTGATTTCCACAAATCCTTACTGTCTATACCATCGCTTGTCAGATGTAAAAATTCGGTCTTGGCAAAATTACTCTCATAGACTTCCTTAATACGTCTGTAACCGGGTGTCTCTATACCATAAGTCTTATCAATGCCAAGTACGCTGACTATCATCTTATATAAATACTCGCTTCCGGCACCGATAACTATTCTGTCGGGAGTAACCTGAATATTTCTGCTTCTTTTAAGATATGCACTGATTGCTTTTCTTAGTCTCATATTGCCGAACGAAGGAGACTTATCATATATCTCGTTTTCATTCATCGACAATACTTTTCTTGCAGTCTTCGCATATACGTCTATCGAGAGCGGCTTGGTATCCTTGAAAATATCATTGACATCATCATCAAGCGAAGTTGCATCTTTTTCATCCGAGTATTCATCTTCGTATTTATATGACGATTGATATGTATCGCCACTGAAATAATCACCACTCTTATAGAGCACATAGTATCCGCTCTTCTCGATTGCCTTAACATATCCCTCATCGCATAAAAGCTCATACGCATGCTCTATGGTAATTACGCTTACTCCATAATTAGATGACATTACTCTCTTGGAAGGAAGTTTGCTTTTATACTTGTAAGCTTGATTGACTATATTCTTTTTTATATCTTCATATACTTCAAGATATTTTTTCATCTGGTTATATATTTCCTCTTAAAAATTTAAAAATGATACATCCAAATGCATCATAGTCCTAATAAAAACATAATTCAATAGCGTGCTAATATTTTTCACAATCATGTAAGCAATTTGATTCAATATTCCTTGACACTCGTGAACAAATGTTCGATAATTATCTTATGGAAGAAAATCATATCTATATTGCAATAGATCTTAAGAGTTTTTATGCATCCGTCGAATGTGTCGAGCAAGGTCTCGATGCACTGACTACCAACCTCGTAGTGGCGGATTCTTCAAGAACCGATAAAACAATATGCCTCGCAGTCTCCCCTTCACTCAAGTCTTATGGCATACCGGGTAGACCGAGGCTTTTTGAAGTTATACAAAAAGTAGACTCAGTTAATCAAGCAAGAGAAAAGAAAGCACCCGGAAGAAAGCTGACCGGTAAATCATATGATTACAATGTTCTTAATAGCGACCCTTCCATGGCGCTTGATTATATAGTCGCTCCACCAAGAATGTCCATGTATATGGAATACTCCACCAAGATATTTAAGACATATCTTAAGTACATCTCAGCAGATGATATACATGTATATTCCTGCGATGAAGTTTTCATGGATGTTACCAAGTATCTTAATCTGTATAAGATATCTCCTCGTGAACTCGCTGAAACAATGGTTCATGATGTATTGGCGACAACAGGTATTACTGCAACTGTAGGTATCGGTACTAATCTCTTTTTATGTAAGGTTGCAATGGATATAGTTGCCAAGCATATTGATGCTGATGAAAACGGCGTTCGTATTGCAGAACTTGATGAGATGAGTTTTCGTCGTACCCTATGGGATCATAGACCTCTTAGCGACTTTTGGCGCATAGGATATCGTACTCAAAAGCATCTTGAAAAGATGGGTATCTATACTCTCGGAGAGTTGGCAAGATACTCTGAAAAATACGAGGATGGATTGTATAAGGAATTCGGTGTTAATGCTGAGTTACTTATCGATCACGCGTGGGGCTGGGAGCCCTGTACCATTGACTATATCAAGCAATATAAGCCGATGAACAATTCTCTTGGAAACGGTCAGGTATTAACCAGGGGCTACTCTAATGAAGAAGCTGCAATAGTCATACGCGAAATGGCTGATAATCTCGCACTCCATCTTGTATCAAAAAGACTGGTTACCAATCAGGTAGTTATCAATGTTGGCTATGAGCATATAACTAAAAAGAACTTGGTCAATGCTGACCCTGCTATAGAACTTGCTCTCGACAGATATAGTCGCATAGTACCAAAAGGTGCGCACGGCAGTAAGAATATCAAGCTATACACCTCTTCCGGCAGACTAATTACCGAAGCAGTAGTCTCACTCTTTTACGAGATTACAGATCCTAACCTTCAAGTAAGAAGACTTAATGTAACTGCCAACAATGTCATATACGAAGAAGATATTCCAGAGTCCAAGCCTGTGCAACTTAGTTTCTTTGATGATAATAATGATATTGAAATTGAAGAAGAATTATTAAGAAAAGAAAAGAACCTTCAACTTGCTACGCTTGAAATAAAAGAGCGTTTTGGTAAGAATGCTCTGCTAAAAGGAACTGACTTTTTAGAAGGCGCTACAGCAAGAGAAAGAAATCAACAGATAGGAGGTCACAAAGCATGACAAATAAATACGATGATATTATAAATCACCCTCATCATGTATCCAAGACAAGGCCTCAGATGTCTATGATTAACAGAGCAGCACAGTTCTCTGCATTTGCAGCACTCGAAGGATATTCGGATATGATATCCCAAGAAGAGATTGATACCTGTTTCAGAGTGGATAACGAGATTGAAAGTATCCCCTACGAAGAAATATTTTAGTACTTTATAACTGGCATATAAAAGTAAAAAGGAAAGCAAAAATGCTTTCCTTTTATAATCTAAAATATCAGAATTATTTATCCTTCACCAATATTATTTATTGGCAATGGCAGCCTGAGCAGCAGCAAGTCTAGCAATAGGAACTCTGAAAGGTGAACATGATACATAATCAAGACCAATCTTATTGCAGAACTCAACTGACTGAGGATCTCCACCGTGCTCACCGCAGATACCGATGTGAAGGTTAGGATTAACGGGCTTACCAAGCTTAATAGCCATCTCCATAAGCTTACCAACACCTGTCTGATCAAGCTTAGCGAAAGGATCATTCTCAAAGATCTTAGTATCATAGTAAGCTTCAAGGAACTTACCAGCATCGTCTCTAGAGAAACCGAATGTCATCTGTGTAAGGTCGTTAGTACCGAAGCAGAAGAAGTCAGCCTCTGATGCAATCTCATCAGCTGTAAGAGCAGCTCTGGGGATCTCGATCATTGTACCTACTTCGTACTCAAGCTTAACACCTGCTGCAGCGATTTCAGCATCAGCTGTCTCAACTACAACCTTCTTAACAACCTTTAATTCCTTAACATCACATACAAGAGGAATCATGATTTCAGGCTTAACATTCCAATCGGGATGATTCTTAGCAACCTTGATAGCAGCTCTGATAACAGCCTTAGTCTGCATTGCAGCAATTTCAGGATATGTAACTGCAAGACGACATCCTCTGTGACCCATCATAGGGTTGAACTCATGAAGTGAGTCAATGTATTCTTTAATCTTTTCTACGCTCTTACCCTGAGCATATGCAAGTTTCTTGATATCTGCTTCTTCTGTAGGAACGAACTCATGAAGAGGAGGATCAAGGAATCTGATAGTAACAGGGCAACCTTCCAATGCTTCATAGAGTTTCTCGAAGTCATCCTGCTGATAAGGAAGGATCTTTTCAAGAGCAGCTTCTCTCTCTTCTACTGTATCAGAACAGATCATCTCTCTGAATGCAGCAATTCTTGACTCTTCGAAGAACATATGCTCTGTACGGCAAAGACCGATACCTTCAGCACCGAGTTCTCTAGCCTTCTTAGCATCTGCAGGAGTATCTGCATTTGTTCTAACTTTAAGTCTTCTATACTTGTCAGCCCATGCCATTACACGGCCAAATTCGCCTGCAATCTTAGCATCAACTGTAGCAATCTTACCATCGTAGATATTACCTGTTGTACCATCGATTGATAACCAATCGCCTTCTTTGAATTCCTTGCCGGCAAGAGTGAACTTCTTGTTAGCTTCATCCATAGCGATTTCGCCACAACCTGATACGCAGCAAGTACCCATACCACGAGCAACAACTGCAGCGTGTGACGTCATACCACCACGTACTGTAAGGATACCCTGAGCAACCTTCATACCTGTGATATCTTCAGGTGATGTCTCAAGTCTTACAAGAACAACCTTCTCGCCCTTAGCAGCCCATGCTTCTGCATCTTCTGCTGAGAATACGATACGTCCGCAAGCAGCTCCGGGAGAAGCACCAAGACCCTTACCTGAAGGTGTAGCAGCCTTAAGTGCGGCCTGATCGAACTGAGGATGAAGAAGTGTATCAAGGTTACGAGGATCGATCATAGCAACTGCTTCTTCCTCTGTTCTCATACCTTCATCAACAAGATCACATGCAATCTTAAGTGCAGCCTGTGCTGTTCTCTTACCGTTTCTTGTCTGAAGCATATAGAGCTTACCATGTTCTACAGTGAACTCCATATCCTGCATATCTCTATAATGATTTTCGAGTGTCTTACATACATCCTTGAACTGAGCGAATGCTTCAGGGAACTTCTGCTCCATCTCAGCTATCTTCATAGGTGTTCTTACACCTGCAACAACGTCTTCACCCTGAGCATTTGTTAAGAACTCACCGAAAAGTCCCTTGTTACCTGTAGCAGGGTCTCTTGTAAATGCAACACCTGTACCACAATCATCACCCATGTTACCAAATGCCATAGACTGTACGTTAACAGCTGTACCCCATGAATAAGGGATATCGTTATCACGTCTGTATACGTTAGCTCTGGGGTTATCCCATGAACGGAATACTGCCTTGATAGCTCCGTATAACTGCTCCTTGGGATCTGTAGGGAAATCAGAACCGATCTTTGACTTGTATTCAGCCTTGAACTGATTAGCAAGTTCCTTAAGATCATCAGCAGTAAGTTCTACGTCCTGCTTAACACCCTTCTTAGCCTTCATCTCGTCGATGAGTTCCTCGAAGTACTTCTTACCAACTTCCATAACTACGTCAGAATACATCTGAATGAATCTTCTGTAGCAGTCCCATGCCCAACGAGGGTTGCCAGACTTCTCAGCGATAACTGCAACTACATCCTCGTTAAGACCAAGGTTAAGAATTGTATCCATCATACCGGGCATTGATGCTCTGGCACCTGAACGAACGGAAACAAGTAAAGGATTCTCCTTGTCTCCGAACTTCTTACCGGTAATTTCTTCCATCTTTACAATATACTCATCAATCTGAGCTTTAATCTCAGAATTAATCTCTCTTCCATCCTCATAGTACTGAGTACAAGCTTCTGTAGTGATCGTGAATCCCTGAGGCACAGGTAAACCGATGTTGGTCATCTCAGCAAGGTTGGCACCTTTACCACCAAGGAGATTACGCATATCTGCGCTACCTTCTTTGAATAAGTATACCCATTTTTTTGCCATAAAAAATCGTTCCTCCTTAAAACATGTATTTTTTATATAAACTACTTAAAGGGCAAATAGTAATATATCACAGTTTTTTTCGCGGTAATATTATATCATAGGATTACATAATATGCTATAAAAAAGTTTATTGCCAATACTTATAAATTATAGTATTATTCCTGAATTTCTTTAGTTAATATATCCAAGAGTCGACAACATAAGTAAAGAAGCCGGTTTTGCCTATATCCTCGTAGAATAAAAAAAGACCCTCATAAATCTAAATGAGGGCCTTGATTATCAATTAAAAAGTGAATTTGTCTGCGAAGTAAGCATCGAGTTCGCTGATTGCAACTCTCTCCTGTTCCATGGAATCACGGAATCTGACTGTTACGCAGTTATCTGTCTCGGAATCAAAGTCATATGTGATGCAGAAAGGTGTACCAATCTCATCCTGTCTTCTGTATCTCTTACCGATATTTCCTCTGTCATCGAACTCACAGTTGTACTTCTTGGAAAGTTCTGTGAAGATCTTCTCTGCGCCTTCATTAAGCTTCTTGGAAAGAGGAAGCACACCAATCTTAACAGGTGCAAGCGCAGGATGGAATCTCATAACAGTTCTCATATCAGGAGCCTCTTCTGTACCAAGATTCTCTTCGTCGTATGCTGCGCAAAGGAATGCAAGTACAACTCTGTCACAACCAAGTGAAGGCTCAACAACATAAGGGATATACTTCTCATTAGTCTCATCATCAAAGTAAGACATATCCTGCTTGGATACTTCCTGATGCTGTGTAAGGTCGTAATCTGTTCTGTCTGCGATACCCCATAGCTCGCCCCATCCGAAGGGGAATAAGAACTCGATATCTGTAGTACCCTTGGAGTAGAAGCAGAGTTCTTCGGGATCATGGTCACGAAGTCTCATCTCGTCTTCCTTGATACCAAGGCTTAATAACCAGTCACGGCAGAAACCTCTCCAGTACTGGAACCACTCAAGGTCTGTTCCGGGCTTACAGAAGAACTCAAGTTCCATCTGTTCGAACTCTCTTGTTCTGAATGTAAAGTTACCGGGTGTAATCTCGTTTCTGAATGACTTACCAATCTGACCGATACCGAAGGGAACTTTCTTTCTTGATGTTCTCTGAACATTCTTGAAGTTAACGAAAATACCCTGTGCAGTCTCAGGTCTTAAGTATACTGTGTTCTTTGCATCCTCAGTAACGCCCTGGAATGTCTTGAACATAAGGTTGAACTGTCTGATATCTGTAAAATCATGCTTACCACATGTAGGACAGGGAATAGCATTATCCTTAATGAATGCCATCATCTCATCCTGTGAAAATGCATCGATGGGCTTGGGTAACTTGATACCCTTCTCGTCTGCAAAATCTTCGATAAGCTTATCTGCTCTAAATCTCTCGTGGCACTGCTTACAATCCATTAAGGGATCTGAGAATCCGCCAAGATGTCCTGAAGCAACCCATGTCTGAGGGTTCATAAGAATCGCACAGTCAACACCTACGTTGTAAGGATTCTCCTGTACGAACTTCTGCCACCAAGCTTTTTTAACATTATTCTTAAGCTCTACACCGAGATTACCGTAATCCCATGTGTTAGCTAATCCGCCATAGATTTCGGACCCGGGATATATAAATCCTCTTCCTTTAGCCAATGCTACAATTTTATCCATTGATTTTTCCATAAAATATCCTCCGGGTTCTAATTAGTTTATTACTTCTGCACTCATAGTATCTATGTTAGAGTGCAAAATGTATTATACATACAAGTTTGTTATTTTTCAAGCAAACTTATATGTAAATAGATAATATATTAAATCTATGTTTAGGATTATAAATCAAGAAGTTCAAGTGAAGTGAACTTTTTATCAAAAGTGAATGCCGAAACTTCTGTAGCCCATGAGATTAATTCATTCTCACAATCCTCTGACAGTTTGAATGAAAAAGCCTTATTTACAGGCGACTCCGATATGAATCTTACAGCCTTAACCACACTTGGATGATGTTTAGTTTCATCAATGGGAGGAAGTTCACCATTAATCTGAATAGCCTTAATCTCGAATACAGCCTTAACGAACTTGAGCGAATGCACAGGACTCTCCAATACTCTGACGCCCTGATATAAAAGACGAAGCATATCAACATCATCGATGTTTTCTCTCGAATAATAATCAGCTATCTCAAGAAAATACATACCAAAGTAAGCCATCTTGATATCGCTTCGCATGTTTTCAAAATAATTGTCTATGTACGCTTCTCTTAACGAATAAGAGTTTCTGCCTATGAACAGAGTGAATCTGCCAAAAGCAAAAGGATTGGAACAGGCTGCAAGAGTTGAGTTCTGCCTTCTTGCGCCCTTGGCGAATACGGATATCTTACCTTTTTCTTTTGTAAGTATTACCACTCTTCTGTCGAATTCACCTATCGGTTCCTGTTTAATAACCATTCCGGTTACCGACAAAAGATTATCAACAGGATTACTCATAATCGTCGTTCTCGTCGCCAATAAATCCAAAGTTCTTAAGCATGTAATCTGAATCTCTCCAGTTTTCTTTTATCTTAACAAAAAGCTTAAGATTGACTTTTTTATCAAGCATCTTTTCGATATCGATTCTTGCCTTGGAACCAATCTCTTTTATCTTGGATGCGCCCTTACCGATAATCATACCCTTATGGGATTCTCTCTCGCATATAATACTTGCATCGATATCTACTGCACCCTTATTAAACTTCATGCTCTCAATAGTCACTGCAATGCCATGAGGGATTTCGTCTCCAAGACATCTTAAGCATTTCTCTCTGACTATCTCTCCAACTATCTGTCTCTCTGGCTGATCTGTCAGAGTCTCAGGGTCATAATAGAAAGGACCTTCGGGAATATATTTTTCAACAACTTCCAAAAGTGTATCTATGTTCTTACCATTCTTAGCCGATAAAGGAACAACTTCTGCGAAGTTTCCCTGCTTGGAAAAGACTTCAATAGTCTCAAATACTTTAACTTTTTCAACCTTATCAATCTTGTTAATAACAAGTATTACCGGTATGTCCACAGTACGCAAAAGAGACAGGATGTTTTCATCCTGCTCTCCTATATAGGTGTCCGCCTCTATTAGATAGAGGCAGACATCTGATTCATTAAAAGATCTTTTTGCTGTCGATACCATATTGGCACCGAGCTTGTTCTTAGCCTTGTGAAGCCCTGGTGTATCTACGAATACCATCTGGGTATTGCCCTTGGTGTAAACCGTAGATATCTTGGTTCTTGTGGTCTGGGGCTTACTGGAAGTTATCGCAATCTTTTGACCTATTATCTTATTCATCAATGTACTCTTGCCTACATTGGGTCTTCCGATTATCGATACAAATCCTGACTTGGTTTTTTCACTCATTAATCTTTTTTCTCTTCTACTTTCTTGGCTTCTTCGGCTTTCTTTTCTTCAGCCTTCTTTCCCTCAGCCTTTTTCTTTTCTTCTTCTATTTCTTTCTTCTTAGCTTCGTAAGCATCTCTGTACTTCTTGTTCTGCTTCTTAACAATTGCGATGATAATTCTAACTATTGCAAAGATAATACCACCGATGATTGCTAAGATAACAAGTGTTCTGATTAAATAAGGAAGTCTGATGACGAATCTGGCAAAGCTATGCTTAATACCATTGATTACATCGCCAACGCTCTGTTCGAAGCCTTCCTTCATTTCCTGAGAAAGTGTCTTTTCTTCTACTACAGTAGGTGTAAGAACTTTTACTTCAGTTACATTGATATTAACTGTAGCATAATCTGTAAGGTCATCATATACACGAAGCTTGCTTTCCATTGATTCGATATTGTATCTGATCTCTGTAAGTCTCTGTGTAAGATATGTGATATCCTCGATTGATTCAGCCTTCTCAAGAAGTGCCATGAGGCTTTCCTGCTCAGCTTCGTACATCTCTTTCTTACTCTCTGTATCAACATAGTTGAGAGTGATATCTTCTGTTGATGTAGTCTTATCTGTTACACTTGCAAGACCTGATACAGCACCTACGAATGAATCAAGTTTGCTGTCGGGAATTCTAATTGTATATGTAGCATTCTTATTAGTAAAGTTATCCTGGTTGTAAGCACTACCGTTGTATGAATACTCATACTCGATGTAACCGCCGCATTTATTAACTTCATTCTGAAGGTTATTGATGAACTCATTAAATGCGATAGTCTCAATAGACATGTTAACTGTCTTGATGAGTTTTCTGTTAGCAGCTACACTTGCTTCAATCTGTGTTGAAGTAAGTCCCGCATCTCCACCACCGTTAACATTGGTAGTATAACCATAATCTTCTTCAGCTGCCGCTTCGTAATCATAATAATCATAATCATCATAATAAGACGGCTCGTCATAATAACCGGCTCCCGCATTACTTTCCATCGATGAAGGAGCTGCTGCAGCCTGTACACCATTCTTACCGTAATAAGCGGTTCCTCTTCCACAAGCACATAATGATAATGCCGAAATTGCTGATAACGTAACTGCTGAAAGTTTAAATAATTTCTTGTAAGTTAAGTTTTTCATATTTGATCCCTCCATGAACTTTTAACTGTTCTGATAAGGATACGAAAGACCTAACTGATATTTATGGAAAAATATCAAAAAATATTTAATTCTATTTTTTTGTTTTTATAGCAAATACTTTATATTAAATTTGTAACCGAATCGAACATACCGGAATTGTCTTTTATCTTCTTTTCGGAACCTATAACGCATATATTCTCTGTTTCAAAAGAAGCCCTGATAAGTTTGCCAAGAGCTGATATTGCTGATGCGTCACATGATAATATCTCATCTCTTACACGCTGTCTGTCAGCATCATCATAAGATGTAAGATAATATATGCAATTGGTCTTTCCTTCAATCGAAGGCGTCTGGGGCAGATCGATATCCGATATCGCACCGATTATGTATTGATTCATCTGTCTGTCAGAGCACTCAAAATTCTCAAGAAAATCAGATAATTCTCTGTATATCTTAAGAGTATTGTTAAGATGAGGATCTCTATACGATACTATCGAGCATAATCCGTTTCTAGAAAAGCTGGCAAAACATCCATAAGCTCCACCTTTAACTCTGACATTATTCCAAAGGTAATCATATCCAAGTATTGTCTTAAGTACATTAAATGCACCTGTGTACTTATAGCCCTTACTCTTATACTCTCCCGACAAAGCAACATATTGAACCTGTCCGGGGAATACAAATGCTTCATTGCCCTTGTTGCATACTATATCATTCTCACTCTTTTTAACTTCTTCGGTAAAGAGGTTATTGATAAGTTTTTTTAGTTCATCGTTAAGAATATCTTGCTTATCCTTGGGAGATATAAGATTGATAAAGAGATTTTCTTTTCTGAATATCTTCTTGCATAAACCAAGTAATCTATCAGATATCTCTTTTACATTTTCATCTATATGCTCATCAAGGTCCTTGATGAATCTAACTGCTTCGATACCTGTAGCCGCATCGTTTAAAGCAAATGAACGATCAAAATAAGATACCGATCTTGTAAGAGCAGCCGAGTGAGGCGCAGAGATAAGCATACTCTCACCCACTGAACGCATCTCAGCTATGTATTCACGAATCTTTTCTTCGTCATCAAATATACTCTCTGTGATTATCTTTTTAAGTAAGTCAAATACGAGTTCTTTTTTCTCATATAAGAACTTAACATTCACTTCGAAGTTGGAGATAATCTCATCAGTCTTTACATTCTTAAGATTGCTCGATGACATATTAAGTCCGCCGGTGTAAAGCTTGATATCATCGGATATCTCACCATATGTTCTATCCTTGGTATCCATTCTGCCTAGTACACTGGAAAGAACTGATACATACTTATAATCCGATGAATCGAGTTTTGATATGTCAAAATACAGAGTCAGATAAGCAATACCCTGAGTATAAATATCCTGCCTAAGAATCTTGACTCCATCAATCTCAGAAAGAGAATTCTTGGAAGTTTTAATCTCTTTTTTGATATCAGATACTTTGAGTAATTTAATCTTTTCAAGATCCTCTATAGAATCTTCTGCTTCCTGATATTCCCTAAGAGCCTTGGTGTCATTGATTATCTTTTCGATATCTTTGTCAGACATACCCTTCTTGATATTGGCAAGCTTTTCTTCAAGCTCTTTATCTTTAACAAGAGTAAGTCCTTTCTTAGGAAGGCCTGTTACGACAACGCAATGTGTATTGTCGATAAAATACTTCTTAAGCATCTTCTCAAAATAACCATCTTTAATGGCTTCTTTTAAGAATCTGTATGTCTCAAGACATTCGATATGATAAAAAGCAAGAGCGTCATCATATAACCAAGAATCAAGTAAGTCTATTCCATATGCCAATCCCTTGGGTATACGTCCAAAATCAGCTTCTCTATACTTGAATTCTTCTCTTGTTAAAAATGATAATAATGAATTTTTGTCAAACCCTTCTTCGAAACTTCTATGTAATTCTTTTTCAATTATCTCTACGAACTTTTCCTTATCAGACGCATTAGCTCCCTTAGCATAGAATCCAAACATATTCTGCATAAGGGAACAATCAGAAGATGCATATACTTCATCTCCGATACCTGCCTCCAAGAGTGCTTTACGAAGAGGCGCTGCAGGATTGCCGGAAAAGGCATACTCGAATGCTCTGAGAACGATGGGTAATTCCTTGTCCTTATAATCTCCAAGACAGAATGTCATATTAAGATATGTCTTATCTTCTTCGTCCTCATCCTCAGTAATGGGATATTCAACGACACTCTCCACTCTTCTTTCAAAAGCAGCTTGTCTCTTGATGGTAGAATCAACAGTTTTTAACTCATACTTAGAGAGATACTCTCTGTCAATATATTCAAGCTTCTCAGCCATATCAGCATTACCGTAAAGGTATATATAACTGTTGGAAGGATGATAATATCTTGAATGAAAATCAAGGAAATTCTCATAAGTTAGTTCAGGTATTACATCAGGATCTCCACCTGATTCAACGCCATAAGGTGTATCAGGAAAGACCTCATTCATAATACGTCTTTCGATAATATCATCAGGGTCAGAAAAAGCGCCCTTCATCTCAGAATATACGACACCGTTAATCTTTAAGTCATCATCCTTATTCTCTAACTCATAGTGCCAACCTTCCTGCATGAAGATCTTTTCTTCTTTGTAGATATTGGGATGAAAAACCGCATCAAGATATACATCCATAAGATTTTGAAAATCAAAATCATTGCAGCTCGCAACGGGATATACGGTCTTATCAGGGAAAGTCATTGCGTTGAGAAAGGTATTAAGGCTTCCCTTACATAATTCCACAAAAGGATCCTTGATGGGATATTTATCCGAACCGCAAAGAACTGTATGCTCAACGATATGAGCAACACCGGTTGAATCTGTAGGCGGTGTTCTGAATCCGATATAAAAAACCTTATTATCATCTTCATTAGGCATAAGAGCCACTCTGGCTCCTGTCTTTTTATGTCTTAATAAATATGAATCAGAATTGATATCTTTTAAAAACTTATGCTCTATTACTTCGTAAGCAGATATATCTTCTATTCTTTTCAAATGCTTTCTCCTTCAAAAAGCGGAGAGATTGCTCTCTCCGTTTTAGTATTATTATTCTTTATTTATCGATAACCGGGTCAAGTTCGTTACAGAACTTAGGTATGTAGATAAATATGTTTTCAAACAACTTGGATGCTGTAGCCATGTACTGATATGTACCTTCTTCAGTCTCAATCTTCTTGGAATACATCTCTGTATCCGAAATTGTCTTCTTGAATACCGGTACATCAAACTGGTTAACAGGATCGGGTGAATTGGCAAGATCTGCAAGTATGTTACCACCTGTAATCTCAAGTTTGCCCTTGGTACCACCCATCGATACGGGATTAGCTGCAAGAAGAACTACCTTAACCGCACCTGAGTGAATCTTCGTAATACCTGTACCGTGGTATGTACCGATACCACCAACATCTGTACCTTCAACATATACGAATACCTGCTCAGCGGATGAGATAATATCCATATCACCATCCATAGCACCGATACCCATACCCTTCATAGAATGTACATTACATGATACGAAGCCTGAGTTAATGCAGATATTACCTTTACCAAGTATAAGCGAACCAATCGCAGCAGCCTGGCTACCGGATGCATCAATCTCAACATCCGCACTTACATTGATATTAACCTTACCTTCTATGGAACCGATACCGATTGCCTTGGCACCTGAGGATGACAGGGCAACATGTGTCTGGTTAACTATGATATCCGTATATCCGTTGTATGAACCGATACCCACTGTCTTGGAACCGTTAACGATAATCTCAACCGTACCGGAATCAAGCTTAATCTTGGACTCTTCATTAGCAAGTGCACCACCGATTGCAATAGCCTGATCGGAGTTAGCTTCGACTCTAAGAGTACCTGAACCTTCGAAACAGATATTACCGTAAGGTGTCTTATCATCAGAACCTGTACCGATACCGATACCGTTGGTATGATCAACTCTTATAGTAAGATTACCCTTACCCTGAATTGTAAGACTTGATGATGAAGGAACTCTGATACCCTCGTAAGAGAATATGTTGTTGCCCTCAAGTAAAAGTGTAACATTACAATTCTCACCGATATCAACTGTGGGATTATTACGTCCTCTCACATTGACATCTTTTATGTTAATGACAGTCTCGACATTATCAGGTATCTTGATTGTCATATTAACTTCTTTTTTATTCTTTAATCCAACCAGATTAACCGAAGGCTGCTCGATAATAATAGTTGAGTAAAAATCAAGAGCAAGGTTAATAAGTGATATAGTCTCAAAATTGCCGGGTGTGTATGACTTATTCTCAAGTGCAAGTTTAGCGAGCTTCAAGTTAATAGCCATAATCTCTTCTTCTACCTCGGGACTAACAGCCTCAACTATCTGCATACTGGGCTTACCGGTATAGAAGCCCTGGATGAGATGACATCCAAGCTGAATAACCATCTGAAGTTCGTCTGCAGTCTCAACACCTTCTGCAAGAATCTTCATGTTATGGTTATTACCGAATGAAATGACATTCTGTACAATCTGCTGTTTCTTGGAGTCCGTATCAATACCCATGATAATCGAATGATCGACCTTGAGGTAATGAGGTGAGTTATTAAGAAGTGTTGATGCGTTGGAATAACCTGTACCGTAATCATCGAGAGCAAGTTCGCAACCTGACTTCTTCATGTACTTATGTACCATCTCACAGGAGTCTTCGGACTGCATACCGTTCTCAGTAATCTCGATAACAAGATTCTTCATGACATCCTTATACTGAGCATGAAGATTATTGAACTCATCTTCCTTGATGATAACAGTAGGAATGGAGTTAATAAAAAGCTTACGGTCTTCGAATAACTTGGCATTCTCATGCATTATCTTAATAACATTGTAGAATGTATAATGCTCTACTTCGTAGAGTCTGTCCTGGCGCTCTGCCAACTCAAGTACGTCTGTAGGTGAGAAGCCAACTTCCTTGTTGGTACGCATAAGTGCTTCATAAGCAAAAATCTTACCTGTCTTAGCTGATACGATGGGCTGGAAATTGTACTGAAGCTCATTGCCGTCAAGAATCTTTCTAATCTTATCGTCCTTGATATATTCAGTTTCCTGACGTCTGAATGCATCATGAGAGAAATAATGAGGCTCTCTCTTTTTGAACATAGCCGCTTCCATAACGGCAAAGTTCGTATGCTGAATGATATCTTCTATAAGCTTACCTTGTTGTGTGGAAGAATATCCGCAATATACAGAGAAGTTCTCGGTTGTCGGAAGTTTAAGAAGTATCTCGTTAATCTCAACCATGATGTTGTTTAAGTACTTTTGAATATCCTTAAACTCAACCTCATTGGTCATGACTACGAATTCATGTCCTGACTTACATCCAAGGGTAACGTATCTCTCACCCATCTTCTTTTGATACATCTTGAATACATTACCAATCTCAGCCATGGTATCGGCTGCTTTTTGATAACCGACAAAGTGTCTTAAGTGCTCAAGACCTTCAATCTCAAAAGATGCAAGATAAAGATCGGACATGGAAATAACCAGCTGTGATTCAGCAGCTGTTGTAAATGAATCAAAATAAGGCAGACCGGTCTCGGGATCTACATCATCGGATTCAGTCATATTAATATATACGGGTAAATCATCTCTCTGAAAGGCCTTAACCATCTTGTAAGCAATGGTTACACCAAATAAGAAGAATGCACCACCAAGGAAAAAATAAGCAAGTGCAAACCACGTGAAAGAATTAAAAGTGAATATATAATATACACCGACCGCAAACAACAAAAATGCCAGTATTACCAGCACATTTTCGATTATAAGAAAATATCTTATCTTCTTATAACCGGTCGGTTTCTTTTCCTGTTCCAGATCCATACATAACACCCCGGATTTTGATATCTTATTATACCAAAAATCCCCTTACAATACAACTACACCGAAAAAGCCATGAGGGCCAACTTATTGAATACTACTTCTTCATCAAAAATCTCTTCATCGCTTTTATGAATATCCAAGAACTCGTCTACAGTAAGTGTCTTGGACTTATAATGCTTATTACCCTTTTTATCTAACTCATATACGCCGACTTTGAACTTAAGTTTAAGCTGTTTAAGAACCTGGTAGTTAAAGTCTTCTTTGCTTACAGAAGATAATATCCCGCAAATGGGAAGGCTTCTTTCCTCTTCTTTTGAAAAGTACTTGTTAAAAAGTGCTTTAATCTTAAAAGGAACATCTTCGTAGGTAAGCAGTTCTTCTACATTCATCTGAGCGCCTATATATGAATGAGTCATATCATTGATAACAGCTTTGAATTCTCGATTATTTAGATCCATTTTTCACACTGTCCTCGATTATCTCAATACCGCCTGTTATCTCAAGCACATTTCTTACAAACTCTTCTTCAAAATCGCCAAATGAACATAACTCCTCTACCTTAACATTTCGTCCGAGCGTCTCAGCTAGTTCTTTTGCCTTATCAAGTACTTCATTCGCATCCTGAGCCCAGGAGTTATTCTTATTCTTTTCATTGCTGTCTTCATAAACCAATTCTTCCATGGCACTCATCAAAGCGTCCGAAATCATGGAATCTATTTCCTTGGCACTTGATCTTTTATCAAGTCCTTCGAGGATAACAGCAAGTGCTACATTGCCCTCGCCTATTAAGTCTTCAAGTCCTACGCCGAATCCGGCATAGAGTTTTGCAGTCTCAACTACATCCCATAAATAACTCTCAATAAGCTTATCTTTAGCAGATACATCACCGGAAAGGAATGTATCTATAACAGCAAGTTTTTCCTTTTCTGTAACTTTTCCTATAGACTCTAATTCGTCTATATACATCTTGAGGAAATCCACATCTTCCTCATCCATCATCTCTTCAGGATCGATGGCTTCGTCAACGCCTATCCTGGCATCATAGAGGAAGTTAATGATGAGCTGCTTCTTTTCCTCATCAAGTGATATATCCTTAAAATATTCATCTATATCTGCTCTTGTAACAAGATTGTCATTATCGCGACCGTACTTGATGAGCTTATCCATCTGCGCGATAAAGAGTTTCTTTTCGTCCATCTTATTCTCCGTATTATTCTATGTGTTTATGTGTAAAGAGATGCTCGTTGCAATATTCATAGTTGCCATTGCACTTGGAGCAATATCTGAATGTCAGATTGGGATTGGATACGTCAGTCTGACCGCATATTGCACATTTATGTCTTATCTGTGTAGGAGCAACGCTTGCTTCCTTAATCTTTTTTTGGAATTCCTTTTGTCTCTTAATCTCTCTGAATCTTCTCTTAGTTCCTTTTTTCAGGATAATATAGAATATCATCGTATTAAGTAGCGACGTGCCTACAACAATCAACTCGGTTATACCTGAATGTAATCCATATGTGAAAGACATCGCAATATTGAATATCAATACAACTACGTAAATGATACCAAGTACCTTAACCTTGATAGGAATTAAGAAGAATAAAAGTACTCTCATATTAGGATATGTGATTGCATATGCAAGGAAAATGGATAAGTTAAGATAATATGTCGAGAAAAGAAAAGCTTCCTCAGCATAAAACCATGAACCTCCAAATGCCCAACTGCATTCACCTACTTGAGCCACAGCTTGAGCCTCATATAACTGAATGGCTGTTGCGTTGAATATCTGATTATAACCATACAGTAAGAACGAACCTATAACAGTTAAAAAGATACCCGAGAAGAAATAAAAGTTAAAAGCAAACTTTCCCCAGGCCTGTTCTAGATTACGTCCAATCGAAAAATAAAAGAATAAGAATATCAGTACGAAGAATATATTCATAGATCCTTCGGGAACCAATATCCATGTAAATAGTCTCCATACCTGTCCGTGAAGAATCGCATGGGGATTAAGTGTTACCAGATATACCCAGTCAGGTTTGAATGAATTCATCAAGAAACCGAAAGCATAACAGATAACAATGTATAACGACAAATTCTTGATAGCGTATTTGCCGTATTTTCTTTCCATTTTGTTAAACCAGTTCATGTCTTCTCTCTCTAATTATTTCCAATATTTTCAACATCGTAAGGTGTTGTCTGATATACATAGTAATTAAGCCAATTGCTGTAGAGATTGATGCTGTGGCTTCTCCACTGAAGCAGAGGCTTATTCTCTGGATTATCATCAGGATAATAATTCTTAGGCATCTTGGGATTAATACCCTTACCCATATCTCTCTTGTACTCAGAATCAAGTGTAAATCTGTCGTACTCCGGATGTCCTGTCACAAATACCTGCTTACCGCCTTCGCTTAAGCATATATAAAGACCTGCTTCTTTTGATACAGCAAGGACTTTAAGCTTATCGCATTTTTCAACATCTGCCAAAGCTACCTCAGTATATCTTGAATGAGGAGCATAAAACTCATCATCAAATCCTCTTACAAGGGGCTCTTTTCTATTCATAACCTGATGCTTGAAAATACCTGATATCTTCTCGGGAAGTTCCTTCTTTTCAAGCCCAAAATGATAATAGAGTCCGGCCTGCGCACCCCAGCAAATATGAAGTGTACTTGTTACATTCTTTTTAGACCACTCAAATATATGACAGAGTTCATCCCAATAATCAACCTCCTCAAAAGGAAGCTGTTCTACAGGTGCACCTGTAATGATAAGTCCGTCAAACTTCTGGTTTTTAATCTCATCATAATAAGTATAGAACTTGTTAAGATGGCTTGCGGAAGTATTCTGTGATATATGAGTTTTTACATTAAGAAAAGTAACATCCACCTGCAAAGGAGTATTGGATAAAACACGCAAAAGCTGAAGTTCAGTCTCTTCTTTAAGAGGCATTACATTAAGGATAGCAACCTTAAGAGGTCTTATATCCTGATGCATGGCTCTTGTTTCATCCATTACGAATATATTTTCACTCTCTAATTTTTCTTTTGCAGGTAATTCACTTTGAATTCTAATTGGCATTTCTTATCTCCAATCAAATTGTAATATTGTATTCATTGATAAAATCATCTTCAGAGATGATTCTTATATTTAACTCTTTGGCTTTCTTATTCTTGCCTGATGTGGAAGTAACGTCATTATTGATGAGCGCTTCAGTTTTATTTGATACGCTACCTGCTACTTTTCCACCTCTTGACTCAATAATATCCTTGAGTGCATCTCTATTCTCAAAATGATTAAGAGAACCGGTGATAACAAACGTTTTGCCGGCGAGATCTTTTTCACCATCAGATACTATCTTTTCAAGTGTAATAATCTCTAAGAGATTATCAACTTCTTTTGCCTTATATTCATCATGAAAGAAATTATAGATGGAAGAAGCAATTACTTCTCCTACCTGATCTATTACTGACAGATCATCAACACTTGCATTTCTGATTTTATCAAAATCATAATCATAAAATGATGCGATGAGTTTGGCATTGGCTACACCTACATTCTCGATTCCAAGTCCGTATAAAAGACGTGGAAGTGTTGTGTTTTTAGCCTTGTCGCATGAAGCAATTATATTGTCATAGGACTTGATGCCGAAGCCGTCCATGTTGACAATATCATTCTTATATCTGTCGAGTTTAAAGAAATCAGCATATTCTTTGATAAAGCCTTTTTCAATAAACTTAATAATAGTCTCTTCTGATATACCGTCAATGTTGAGTGCATTTCTTGATGCAAAAAGAGTTAAGCTCTTAGTCTGCTTAACAGGGCATTCCTTATTAAGGCAGTATAATGTATCTGTTCCGTCTGTAGACTCTATCTTAAGAGTACTTCCGCATATAGGACACTCAGTAGGTATCTCAATATTATCACTCTTGGTCAGGTTCTCGGATATCTGAGGAATAATCATATTGGCCTTATAGACCATAATCTTATCACCGATACCAAGTTTTAATGAACGCATGACTGAAAGGTTGTGTACACTTGCTCTCGATACATTGGTTCCTTCAAGATCAACGGTATCAAAGATTGCTACCGGATTGATAAGTCCTGTTCTCGAAGGCGACCATTCAATCTGACGAAGTGTTGTCTCAGCCTGCTCATCCTGCCACTTGAATGCAATGGCATTTCTGGGGCTCTTGGCTGTCGAACCAAGCGAATTACCATAAGCTATATCATCATACATAAGTACCAATCCATCGGAAGGTACGTCATAATCATTAATCTCTCTTGAATACCACTCAATGGTATCAAGAAGTGTATCCTTATTAACCTCTTTTTCGCATACACAGTCGAAACCTAACGACTTAAGATATTCCATCTGAGAGAGTCTCGAATTGTTATAATCTCCCTCTCCGCCTTCAACAAGCGCAAAAGCATAGAATCTTACATTTCTTGAAGCCGTAATCTTGGGATCAAGCTGTCTAACCGAACCTGAACAGAGGTTTCTTGGATTCTTATATTTCTCAGAAGCATCTGTAATGCTTTCATTAATCTTTTCAAAATCAGAATAAGTAATTACTGCTTCGCCTCTGATAATAAGTCTACCTGTATCAGATATTTTAACAGGAAGATTCTTGAAGCAAAGAGCATTCTGCGTAATTATCTCACCTATCTCTCCATTGCCTCTTGTAACGGCATTAAAAAGCTTACCGTCTTCATACGTAAGGACTACTGTAAGTCCATCAAGCTTCCATGATAATAATCCTTTTTTATCAGACAGCCAAGACAAAAGTTCTTCTCTGTCCTTAGTCTTAGCCAATGATAACATCGGCTTGGCATGAGTGTATTTGGGAAGAAAAGATACCGGTTCGTATCCAACCTTTTGAGTCGGTGAATCGGACAAAACGACACCTGTTTCTTCTTCTAGAGAAACAAGTTCATCATAGAGCGCATCATATTCGAAGTTGGACATTATCTCTTCGTCTTTTGCATAATACGCTTCGCTTGCTTTATTAAGTATTGAACAAAGTTCTTTTATACGATTGACTTTATTCATTGATTGTAAATACACTCCTGTATAATTCATCTACCTCTTCGGCAGTAAGTTCTCTATAATCATTGGGCTTTAAGTCGCCAAGTAAGATATTGCATACTCTGATTCTTTTAAGACTTACAACATCAAGTCCGCATTCATAACACATACGTCTAATCTGTCTGTTAAGGCCCTGTGTGAGAACTATTTTAAAAGTAGTATCATTAATCGGTGTAATCTTGCAGGGCTTGGTAGTTACATCCAAATCAGGAAGATATAATCCTGCCTGCATTCTCTCGAATATGATAGGCACTATAGCTTTATCAACTTCTACTATATATTCTTTTTCATGATTATTGGAACCATGCATCATGCAGTGAATAAGTTCACCGTCATTGGTCATAAGAAGCAATCCTTCGGAATCTTCATCAAGACGTCCTGCATATGTAAGTCTGGTAGGATAATGAAATGCTTCGCTAAGAGTAATGTTGGCATGCACATCTGCTTCAGTGACAGTAACACCAACAGGCTTGTAATAAGCGACCACTTTCTTTTCCTCAGGCTTTACTTCCTTGTCATCTATCTTAACGAGATCTCCCTCAACAACCTTGCTGCCAAGTTCTGCCTTCTCGCCATTGATGAATACTCTGCCTGCTTCTATAAGAGTATCAGCTTCTCTTCTTGAGCATATACCACATAATGCTATGTATTTATTTATTCTGGTCTCGTTCATATTTGTACCTTATGTAATTTCCCTATTCGGACGTGCGCATTAGAAAAAAAATGGTGCATAACCTTATGCGGATATGCACCGTACGCGGATTAATTATTTAACATAGTCCGATTTAACATAAGCATCTTTTCCGTTATATTTGATCTTGGTCCAACCGTTTGACAGTTTTTCAACCAATTCAAACTTGTCACCGTTATATGCGAATCCGACTCGCTCTGAATCTATATCAGCTTCTTCACGGATATTAACATTGTCTGTAGCGGTAACATATTTCTTTGCTTCGTTGTTATTCTGATTAGTATCCGTATTGCTATCCTGATTATCATCATTATTATTAGATGCAACCTCGTTGCCATCCTCATCAACAACTACCAGGTATTCAGACTTAATATAAGCTTCCTTTCCTTCGTACTGAACCTTGGACCAACCGTTACGCTTTTCTTCAAGTCTCTGTAACTTAACGCCATCGCCTACAGTACCAAGTCTCTCGGAAGTCTCAGAATCAGACTTACGAACATTAACGCTTGTAGTAGTCTTAACTGTAGCAACCTGTGACTGCTGCTCGAGTTCTTCAGCTGCTTTTCTTGCTTCTCTGGCTGCAGCATCTCTCTCTTCTACAATCGCAGAAAGATCCTTCTTCTTGATATCTTCGTATTCAAGAACAAAAGCCTTTAAGTTCTCATCCGAATCAATAGCCTGATTATATGCTATTGAAGTCTGGTTGTAAATTTCCTGAACTTCAGGCTGCATGCATGCTATATAAAAGTTCTCAACAACCTTGGGAGGCATTGAGCTCTTCTTCTTATAGATTTTATACTGACCGCTCTCATCCTTGGCATAGTAAATTCCAAGTATCGAAGGAACAGGTGTATCATAACCTTCGTAATAGATGTTACATGTTACGTATACGTAATAAGAATCTTCATTAAGACCATTCTGTGTGTATACAACGATGTCATCATACTTGTTAACATACTTACTCTTAACCTGGATATTATCAAGCTCGTTAAGTGTTACATCGGAAAGATGAGTCTTAACAAAATCCTGATCGTTATTAGCAAGTGCATCAAAATATGCAACCATGTCTTCGTTGATGAAATCATAAGCATCTTTTCCAAGTGTGAAGTCCTGATTAAGAAGTGCTTTCTCCTCTTCGGATAAAGCTTCGTAAGCACGTCTCTCAGCTGCCTTATCTTTTATGCCTGTGATAGCAACGATAAGAATGGTTACTGCTAAAAGTATCGCTACAAAAAGCAATGAAGCGGATACCAATACATTCTTTTTAACTATCATCCATATCTTATCAAGAACGGACTTAGTTGATTTATCTTTCATATAAATAGTACTCCTGATAATTAACCTCGTATGCACCCGACAGGAATCGAACCTGCATCCTTGGCGTCGGAGGCCAATATTTTATCCATTAGACTACGGGTGCAAAAATATCCTTGTACCACGGATAAACATACTAGGTTATTTTACCACTTTGTGCATCTTTTGTCTACCTCGTCAAGTCTCCCTGTTTGCAACGCTTTCAAGCACTTTTATATATACTTTGTAATATAGTCTAATATACTATCTCATCCTTCTTTTTATCGTAGTAATAAGCGTGATTCGACAGAATATCGGTACCCGGAACCTCTGTCGCATTGATTTCGCATATCATATCATCGAGTATGGATGAATCCGTTACATATACTGAAGGAACCAGTATAAGTTCATGCACGGAACTTGGTATAATCCATACACTGCTGTCCACTCTCTTGGAGAATTCTCTAATTAAGCCATCGTAAAGTAGAACTGCCGCACCAAACACCTTGTCCTCATTGGATACAACATACATGGGTGAATTCTCGCTCTGTAAAAAGTCTATAGTTTCTTCGTCGGGACTACTCATAAGCTCAATAAGAGTATCTGCCATCGTCTTAATCTCTGCCTTATGAATGAGTGGCGTATTCTTTTTTGCCAGTTCATCAATCATAATCTCATCAACGCCCCATACCTTTAACTGATTGTTATTAATCAGTATCGAAGCATTCTCGAATGTATCATCCTTGATATTGATGTAGTATACGATAGCGAGATCAAGGAACTTCTTATGCGGTATATCCTTAAAAAGCTCAGCGTTCTTTTCGTAATTAACTATCTTATAGACCACATTATCCTTAATATTCTCAAAATGGCAGAATCTCTCAGCATCAAACTCATCAGTAATCGTATTTTCCTTGTACACATCTTCGATTCTGTCCAAAATCTGATCAAGTTCATCACCCGCAATGTATGAATCATAATAATCATTAACATATACTGTTGGAGAGATGCTGCATTTTTTATCCCTAATAAGTAATCCATCCAAAACTATTCCATTGTTTTTAACCACACTTCTGTATTCATAATCAAGATCTTCTCCCAATCTTTCTCTGATTCCCTCTAATACGTATTCTTTAAATAAGCTATATTCCATTAAATACCTCCAATCGTTCCAAAATTATTTTTTGAGCAAAAAAAGACAATGAATAAGATTCTTATTCATTGTCTTGCAAGCATTTAATGATTATCGTCAGATTAGATTATACTCTGGATAAGTACTCACCTGTTCTTGTATCAATCTTAATCTTCTCGCCGATTTCTACGAACAAAGGAACGGAAACCTGTGCACCTGTCTCAACGATAGCGGGCTTAGAAGCACCTGTAGCTGTATCACCCTTGAAACCGGGCTCTGTCTCTGTAATCTCAAGCTCAACAAAGAGAGGAGGCTCTACTGAGAATACCTGTCCGTTGTGAGAAAGCATCTTAACCATCTCGTTCTCTTTTACGAACTTAAGTGCATCGCCAATCTCGTCCTTGTTTAATGCGATCTGCTCATATGTCTCAACATCCATGAAGTTGAACATATCGCCATCTGCATATAAGTACTGCATATCCTTACGGTCTATACGCGCCTGAGGGCACTTCTCAGTGGGTCTGAATGTTCTTTCAACAACACCACCGTTCTTAATGTTTTTAAGCTTTGTTCTTACGAAAGCTGCTCCTTTTCCGGGCTTAACATGCTGGAACTCGATAATCTGGAATACGTTTCCTTCCAATTCAATAGTAACACCGTTCCTGAAATCTCCGGCTGAAATCATATATAATTCCTCCTAATTCGTTAAATAGCAACAATACTGTATTATTTTATTATAATGTTCCCAATAATTCAACAGTTTTTTTATGTATATTTACTTATGATTATTCAAGCAACAATCATTTCACAGAATAGTCTATAAAAGAAATAATCATCTCCGACTTACCACTTACTCCTGCAACATCAGTTGTAGTATACTTCCACATCTTAATTCTGTAAGGGAAGTCAGGAAGATCTTCTTCCATATCAAGAAGTATGTCGTAATAAGATACAGCCACGTAATTGAGTCTCATAAGTAGCCATTCCTTATCGCCATAAAGAATGGGATTCATGCCGGCTGCAATAATCTTATCCATAAAAGCCTTGGCTACAATCGTCTTTTCCTCAGGAGTTATATCCTCAACTCTTGCCTTATCATTAGGAACATAGTCCATATAAAAGCATACGGGATAATCAATTCTTTCTTCACCAAGAGTATCGATAACAAACTGAGCTTCCTCTTCCGCCTCTTCTTTTGTTACAGCCTGTGATGAGAACAATACTCCAACATGAAGCCCTGCATCCTTAGCATTCTTAAGGTTGGTATGGAAGTTTTCATCCAGAGTGATATTACCTGTCTGATAGCCGCGCTGTCCAAGCTTGATAAGAACAAAGTCAACATTGTCTCTCTTCACCTTGGCATAGTCGATATAATCATCATTCTTATCAACGATAATACCTGTATATGATACCTTTTCACCCTTAACATAATAGTTAAGTCTGCCATTTTTTAATACAAAAGAAGCATCATCGAGCTCATTGGGCGCGAGATACTTATTAATCTTAACCCAGTTTTCCTTGCCATCGGACATGACTACCTTGGTCTTGGTACCGCCTTCGGATAGATCAACCTTGGCTTCTTCCTTGGGCTCCTCTTCAACTTCAGGCTCGCCTTCGTCTGTCTCAGGCTTATCTAGGTATTCGTCCCATATATCCAAGTCGTCAGAAACGAAAGTATTACCCGATACATAATCTTCGAGATTAACATATCCTGTATATTCTTCCTTTGCGCTGACCTGTGGCTTTTTAGAAAAATTGATCTTGTCTCTATTGATAATGAGAACAATGGCAACTATGGCAAGAACCGCTAAAACAGATACAAGGATTGTAAATCCAAGCATTCCTCTCCCTGCTTCTTCGGGTTCATCTGCATAAAAGTCATCTTCGTATTTCATAATACTCATCCTTTCAACCACATATATTATATCCTTGATACCAACAATTGGTAAACAATTATTTGCTTGACTTTAATTCCCCTAATTTTATAATTTTCTTATGCAATCAAAGAAAAATATCATATTAATCATAATAGTCGTGCTTGCACTAACGGGAGTTTGTGTCTTCTCGTTAGTCAATCGTAAAAACAATACCCCTCTTGTAAAAGAAGGTTTCTATTTTGATACTTATATATCCATTACCGTATATTCTCCCAAATACGAAAAAGAATTAAATGAATGCATGAAGATGTGTGAAAGATATGAAAAGCTTTTTTCAAGAACTATAGAAGGAAGTGATATCTATAACATCAACTATTCAAATGGTGAATATGTAGATGTCGATCCCGAGACATATTATCTCATATCCAAAGCTATAGAGTACTGTGAAGAAACTGATGGTGCAGCTGACATTACCATCGCACCGTTAATGGATATATGGGGATTCTCAAATAAAGATTCTGAATACGTACGCACACTTCCCGATGATGCAACTCTATCCATTGCAACAAGTCATGTAGATTATAAAAGCGTAATACTTGATAAACCCAATAAGGTTAAGCTTGATGATAAATATTCAGCAATCGACTTGGGCTTTATTGCTAAGGGCTATATTGCAGATAAGTTAAAAGAATACCTCGTATCCCAAGGTGTCGAAAGTGCAATTATATCTCTCGGAGGTAATATCAATGTAATCGGTTTAAAACCCGATGGCAGTGAATACAATATCGGAATTAAGGATCCGGATAATACTTCCGCCATCATATCAAGTGTATCCGTAAATGATAAGTCCGTTGTAACCAGTGGTACATATGAAAGATACGTAACCATAGATGATAGAAAATATCATCATATTCTCGATACTCACACAGGCTATCCTGTTGATAATAATATAAAAAGCGTCACCATCATATCGGATAGTTCCTTAGACGGTGACGCATTATCTACTATATGTCTCATTCTCGGTGAAGAGAATTCAAAAGAGATTCTTAAAAAGCACGGTGCAAGCGCTACTTTCTATTAATGCTCTACGATTGAACCCTTCTTACACTTATCGATACATGTTCCGCATCCTACGCACTTAGCGTAATCAATCTTCGCATGGAAGTCTGTTACTTCAATTGCTTCTTCCACGCAATTCTTCTTGCAGAGTCCGCAACCGATACAACCGTTATCACATTCCTTCATGGTAACAGGTCCCTTTTCAGTAGATGAACATGCAACTGCATATTTAGCCTCGTAAGGGATAAGTTCGATGATATGTTGAGGACATACGGCAATACACTTACCACAAGCCTTACATTTTTCCTTATCTACCTTAGCAACTCCGTTTTCTACATGAATTGCATCAAAAGGACATACTCTTACGCAGCTACCGTACCCATGGCATCCATGATTACAAGCCTTGGGTCCCTGATTGGGAACGAACATAAGCATCTGGCAATCAGGCTGTCCTGTATACTCATAGTTCTCTTTTACTGAATCGCAGTTACCGTTACACTTAACGAATGCTACCATTCTCTCTGACTCGACAGAATCAACACCCATGATCTCAGCAACTTTTTTACCAACTGCATCTCCGCCGACAGGGCATCCGTTAACAGGTGCCTCGCCCTTAACTATAGCAGCTGCAAGTCCTGAACAACCGGGATATCCACATCCACCACAGTTATTACCGGGAAGAACTTCTACTATCTTTTCCTCTCTCTCATCGACAGATACTTTGAATATTACCGATGCAATACCGAGGAATATACCTATAAACAATCCGACTGCTGCAACAATGCCAAGCGCAGTCAGTATTCCGACAATACTCATAACACTAAGCTCCTTTACAAACAAGCTAAATCAATACTCAATTAGATAAGACCGGCAAATCCGCAGAATGCGATAGCCATAAGTCCTGCAGTAACAAGAACGATGGGCATACCCTTCATATACTTAGGTATATTGTTGTATTCCATCTTCTCTCTGATACCGGCAAGGATGATGATTGAGATTGCAAAACCAAAGCTTGTTGCGAATCCGTTAACCACACCGGTGAAAATGTCATATTTAAGATTAACGTTGTTAATTGCCACACCAAGTACTGCGCAGTTTGTTGTGATAAGAGGAAGGTATACACCAAGTGCCTGATAGAGAGACTTGATATATTTCTTCAAGAAGAACTCAACGAACTGAACAAGTGCAGCGATGATAAGTATGAATACGATTGTCTTCAAATAATCAAGATGAAGTGGAAGCAATATGAACTTATAGATAAGTCCTGCAACCAATGAAGACAATGTTATTACGAATATTAATGCACCACCCATACCGGCAGCTGTCTTAACCTTTTTGGATACACCAAGGAATGGACATAATCCGAGGAACTGGCTTAATACTACATTGCTTATAAGTGAAGAGCTTAAAGCAATAACGATGATGTTAACAAAATAATTACTGCTCATCTTTTACCTCCTCTTCTTTTACATCCTCTGCTTCTTCAGTGATAACTTCTTTTTCAGGCTCAACCAATCTCTTGGAGCATGAAGTATCCTTACAGTTCATACAATCAGAACTGCATCCTGAACCGATCTTGGATGTATCTTTTCCGGCCTTAGCTCCCTTATCCTTGATTAGATTCTGAATCATGGTAAGAGTTGCAAGTACGAAGAATGCACCGGGTGCCATAACGAGTATTCCAACAGGTGAGAAGGAACCTAACTCGATGGAAACTATTTCTTCGAAGAATCCAAGAATGCCCTTTGAATTAGGAGCTATGGCCTTGTGGAATACATTCAAAAGTACATTACCGAATGTATCGCCGAAGATATTGGCTGTAGCGAATCCGAATAATGTTCCGGCTCCAAGGAACTCTCTTAAAAGACCTATTAATGTAAGAGCCATTGTAAATCCAAGTCCCATACCTATACCATCAAAGAGTGAAGGAAGAACGGGATTCTTGGATGCATAGCTTTCTGCACGTCCAAGGATAATACAGTTAACAACTATAAGTGAGATATAGATGCCAAGTGCTGAATAAAGTCCGGGAACGAAAGCATGCATTAAAAGCTCTACTATTGTAACGAATGTAGCGATAATAACGATGTATGCGGGAATACGCACCTTATCGGGTATTATCTTACGAAGAGCTGAAATAATCATGTTACTTAATGCAAGTACGACCATTGTTGAAAGTCCCATACCAAGACCATTGATGGCGCTGGTGGTAACTGCCAATGTAGGACACATACCAAGCATAAGAACGAATGTGGGGTTTTCTTTAATAAGACCGTTATAAAGTCTTTCAACGCATTTATTCATTATCACTACCCCCTTCGTTTAAGATCTGGTAGAATCTAACGCCTGTATTAACACCGCCTGTAACTGCATTGGATGTAATTGTTGCGGATGTAATGGCATCGATTTCATTACTTGAAAGAGCACCTGTCTTAACAACAACAAACTCTTCAAGCTTCTTATTTCTAAACTGAGGAACGAGTACTGTAGGAGCATTCATACCAAGACCGGGTGTCTCAGATATGGAAAGAATTGAGATACCCTTTAATATGTCATCAGTAGTAATACCCATATAGAACTTGATATTACCGCCATAACCTTCCTTGGATGTAACACCTATTACATATCCGTATAATGTACCGTCAGCAAGTTTCGCTTCATAAAGTGAATCAACGTAAGCGCCTGTATAGCCTTCTTCTACAAGCTTTGCAGATGCTTTTTCATCTACATCGATTTCATTAAAAGTAAGTTCAACCTTAGTTTCAAGTTTACCTTCAGCGCCTACTTCCTTGAATACTTCATTGCAAGCGTCTGCCTGAGCCTGAGCCTCCTGCTTAGCGATAGGATCCTTGGTGAGTTCATATACGAAGCCAAGTCCCAATCCTGCAACAAGAGTAATTGCAAAGATAACTGCTGTATCTTTTAATATCTTGATGATTTCTTCTTTAGTAATCTTCATTATGAATTCTCCCCTCCTTTACCGAAAGCTTTAGGAAGGGTAATCTTCTCAATAAGAGGAACAAGAAGATTGCCTAAAATAATTGCATAGGATACACCTTCTGCAGATGCACCGAAAATTCTGAATATACCTGTCAATATACCAAGAAGGATACCGTATACATACTGGCCTTTCTTGGTGATAGGTCTTGTAACATAGTCAGTAGCCATGAAGAATGCACCAAGCATTAATCCGCCGCCGGCTAAGTGTGCACAAACGAAATTGAAGTCAAATCCTCTCTTACCGAATATAAGTATAAATATAACGAAAGAAAGGATGTACATTCCGGGAATTCTTAAGTCGATAATTCCGAGCGCTATAAGGAAGCATGCGCCAAGAACAATGGCAATCATGCTTGTCTCACCGATGGTACCGGCTGTACGTCCGATTACCATATCGTATATATTAACTGCTCCACCTGACTTAAGTACCGCAAGAGGAGTTGCACCTGTATATGCATCGCAATTGAAGTTGGTCATATATTTTGCAAAAGATATAACCAAGAAGCAACGAGCACCAAGTGCAGGGTTCATGAAGTTCTGACCAAGACCGCCAAAAAGCATCTTAACTACTACGATTGCAAAGCATGCACCGACAGCAGTCATCCATAAAGGAAACATGGGCGGTAAGTTAAGTCCTAAAAGAAGTCCTGTAACGATAGCCGAACAATCAGAGATGCTGACAGGCTTCTTTAAAATCTTGCACATAACGAATTCCGCTAATACTGAGAATCCGACTGCAGTGGCAACTACCAAAAATGCATGGTATCCGAAATTGATGATACCAAAGATGGTTGCGGGCATTAAAGCAATAACAACCGCAAGCATAATGGAACGAGTATTCATACCGTCCCTTACATGGGGATTGGAAGATACTTTAAGGAGCTTTTTAGCTTCTTTCTTTTCTGTATTCTCGCTCATTACTTCTTACCCCCTTTCTTTCTGTCAGCCAATATCATTCTACGCATTGACTTGATAGACTGTGTAAGATATCTCTTGGCAGGGCAAATGTAACTACAGCATCCGCATTCGCAACATTCCATACCATTGTATTTTTCAAACTGCTCTCTGTCTCCGTTCTGAGCAAAATCAGCAAGCTTGGAAGGAATAACTCTGCCGGGGCATACTTCTACGCAACGGCCGCAGTTAATACAAGCTGTCTCAGAAGCAGATGAAATCTGATCCTTGGAGAGGCAAAGAAGTGCTGATGAAGTCTTGGTTGCAGGAACATCCAGATCAAAGATTGCAAATCCCATCATAGGACCACCTGATACAATCTTCTCTGGATTCTTGATGAATCCGCCTGCCTCATCAACAAGTTCATGATAATTAGTACCAATGGGAACTCTAAAATTCTGAGGTGTTTTGATACAGTCACCTGTAACGGTAACTATTCTATGAAGTAGGGGCTTACCTTCTACAACTGCAGAATAGATTGAACATATTGTATCTACATTATTAACAATACATCCTGCATCAGAAGGAAGCATGGATGAGTTAATCGCTCTCTTGGTTGTGGCAAAGATAAGATGTCTCTCAGAACCCTGAGGATACTTGGTCTTCAAGGGAATAACAGAAATCTTCTCATCATCCTTGGTTAATTCTCTAAGCTTGGCAATACAGTCAGGCTTATTATCTTCAACTGCAAGAATACCACGTGCATTATTAAATAATGAAAGTTCTATTCTCAAGCCTTCAACTAATTTCTGAGGCTGTTCTATCATTATTCTATAGTCAGATGTTAAGTAAGGCTCACATTCTGCACAGTTTGCAATAACATACTCAATCTTATCGGGTTCCTTGGGGGATACCTTTACATGAGTAGGGAAGCCTGCTCCACCCATACCAACAACGCCTGCCTTCTGGATAAGTGATACTATCTCTTCTCTTGAAAGCTTGCTGTAATCGGGATGAGGAGTAAACTTAACAGACTTATATTCGTTATCATTCTCGATAACGATAGCCTTAACATGATCTCCTGTAATGATACGTCTGGGTTCAATTGCCTTAACCACACCTGAAACAGATGAATAGATGGGCGAGGAAACAAAACCGGTATCTTTTGCTATTAACTGGCCAACTAGCACTTTTTCGCCGACTTCAACGACACATTCACAAGGTGCACCGATATGCTGTGAAAGCGGGTAAACCATGTCTCCTTTGGGAGAATAATCCACTATCGGACGGTCCTTCGAAATGTCCTTTCCATCGTACGGATGAATGCCACCATGAAAAGTAAACAAAGCGATTCCTCCTAATCAACATAAAAATCAACGTTTACTATATTACTACAATATTTTAAAAAATACTATATAAAATTTCAAAAATGTAGTAAGATAGTAATGTGTGTAATTTAATGACAGGGAAGTATTTTTTATGAAAACAATTCAAAGTCAGACAACTGTAAAAGAAATCAACTATCCTATCGATACATTAAGTCCCTTGAATGAAATATTGTTTCTCGACATTGAAACTACAGGTTTTTCAGCCAAGAGTTCCAATCTGTATTTAATTGGTTGCGCATATTACGAGAATGATGAATGGAAGCTTATTCAGTGGCTTGCAGAGAATTACGAAGATGAGACCGAAGTATTAAAGGCCTTCCTCGAATTCAGTGTTAACTATTCATATCTCATTCATTTTAACGGAAACCAGTTCGACATACCTTACTTAGAGCAAAAGTGCTTACAGTACGAGATCAATTTTGATTTTAAGAACTTTGACGGATTGGATATATATAAGAGAATTAAGCCTTATCGTACATTCATGAAGCTTGAGGATTGCAGACAAAAGACATTGCAAACCTTCCTCGGTATGATAAGAAGAGACCGTTTGGACGGTGGCGAACTCATCAATTACTATCATGAATATGTATGTAATAAGGATGAATCACTTCTCGAAGCTATTCTCTTACATAATAAGGAAGATGTTGAGGGCATGCTTCACATGGTATCCCTCCTTTCAATACCTGATCTCTTCAATAAGTCAATCAGAGTAATGAAGGTTAAGGCTAATTACTACAATGACTATGAAAATAAGAAGCGTCAGGAATTAATCCTTACACTAAGATTTAGAAACGCAATACCTGTTCCTCTCTCCTATGCCGCTAACGGATGCTACTTCACATGCGACGGAGTGGACGGAATCTTAAAGGTGCCTCTCTTCGAGGAAGAAATGAAGTATTTCTATTCCAACTACAGAGATTACTACTATCTTATTAATGAAGATATGGCAGTTCATAAATCAGTAGCTCAGTTCATTGAAAAAGATCATAAGGAGCCTGCAAGTGCTCTCACATGCTACACAAGAAAGACTGCTACTTATCTTCCTGAATGGAGCGTATTATTCGAGCCGTTCTATAAGAGAGATTACAGAGATCATCAGTTGTTCTTCGAACTCACACCTGAGTTCAAGACTTCCAGAGAGAGCTTCAATAAATATGCGGAACACATTCTCCAGAATATGTTCACAATGTAAAAAAGTAAAAATAGGCCCGGGCGTTGCCCGGGCTTTATATATGTAAATTGATACTTTAGAAATAAGAAAGCCCAGTTTTTACGCTGGGCTTTTATATTTCAATTATCTTATTTAAGAGGTTTCTCGAAGAAGAACGATGACTGTCTGTCAAATCCTACTTCCTTATAATTGGACATCTGTTCTGTAGCACCAAGGAAAAGAATTCCACCGGGTGCAAGTGCATCATAAAACTTCTTGAATATCTCGTCTTTAGCTTCCTCAGTAAAGTAGATAAGAACATTTCTACATACGATAAGGCTTAATCCGGTAGGATATTTATCCTTCAAAAGATTATGTCTTTCAAATCTAATGTTCTTCTTAAGTCCGGGATCTACTTTATAAGACATATCAGTAATCTTGGTAAAGTACTTATCCTGGAATTCCTTGGGAAGTCCAATAAGTGACTTCTTAGGATATACACCTGCATCAGCCTGTGCCAATACCTGCTTATCAATATCTGTAGCGTAGATAGAAAAATCAGTAGGCTGCATATACTCTCTGAAAACCATTGTAAGTGAATAAGGTTCATCACCTGTTGAGCAAGCAGCACTCCAGATTTTGATTCTCTTACCAAATCTATCTGTAAGCTTAGGAATACATGTCTCTCTTAATATCTTCCACTGATCAGGATTTCTATAGAATTCAGATACGTTAATTGTAAGATAGTTTACGAACTCTTCAAGTATAGCCTTGTCAGTACGAAGAGCATCTGCGAAAGCTTTATAACCCTTGATATTATGTCTCATAATAAGGGTATCGATTCTACGCTTCATCTGCTTTTCTTTATAAGCATTAAGATCAATCGTAGTTATTGCAAATACGTCTTTTTTGAAAGAATCATAATCATCCATAGTATTCACCCCCATTTATTATTCGAGTAAAATATTATCTTACTCGCCACACATCTTTTACCCCGATTGATAGATGTATGAATAAAAAGAGGCACATTATATAGAAATACAATGTGCCTTAATCTTATAACTTAATTATGCTTCTTCTGAAGCTTCAGCTGCTGCAACTGCTTCTACATCAACTGATGCGTAATCGCTGTTGTCATCAGCATCTTCCTTGTCCTTCTTAGGCTGAAGCATAGCACGAACTGAAAGGCTGATTCTGTTGTTTTCTTCATTAACTTCAGTAACCTCAGCTGTAACTTCATCACCAATCTTAAGAACATCTGAAGGCTTCTCAACATGGTTCTTAGAAATCTGAGAAACATGAAGAAGTGCATCGATACCGCCCTCAAGCTGAATGAAAGCACCAAAGTCAGTCATTCTTGCTACCTTACCGGTAACTACTGAACCAACAGGGAATCTCTCAGCGAGATCTTTCCAAGGATTCTCATCTTCGAACTTAGTTGAAAGAGAAATTCTTGTACCTGTGATTTCCTTGATAAGAACTTTAATCTTATCGCCAGCCTTGTAAAGCTTCTTAGCACTCTCAATTCTGCCCCAAGACATTTCCTTGATGTGAAGAAGTCCATCAACACCACCGAGATCGATGAATGCACCGAAGTCTGTAACGTTCTTAACTGTACCTTCTACTACATCGCCAACTTTAATCTTGGAAAGAACTTCTTCAAGAGCCTTTTCCTTCTGAGCAACAACAAGTTCCTTGCGGTTGCCGATATATCTTCTCTGCTTAGGATCATACTCCTGCATGTAGAATTCAATTTCTTTATCCATGAACTTGGATAAGTCTTTCTCGTAGGAATCTGAAAGAAGACCTGCGGGAATGAATACTCTCACATCATCAACAACTACGATAACACCCTTGTTGTTAGGAGTCTGTGATACGACACCCTTAACAACTGTCTTGTTGTTAAATGCATCCTCAAGTACCTTAGAGCCCTTGTCTGCAACAAGTCTCTTGTAAGTCAATGAAACCTGACCTTCACCATCGTTAACCTTGAGCACCTTGACATCAAGATTATCTCCAACCTTTACTTTTTCTGTCAGATCAATGCTCATGTCATTCGTATATTCGTTCTTGGTAAGGATACCATCGGATTTGTAGCCGATATTTAAAATGATATAATCGGGTTTAACATCGATAACTTCACCGCTAACTATCTCTCCTGTTCGAATTGTTTTGAATGATTCATCAAGCATTTGTTCAAAAGTAAGTTCTGACATAACTTTGAACCTCCTCAATAATGTTTTTTGGGGTCGATGCCCCTGCTGTAATTCCCACCAGGTTAGCATTAGCAGGTAAATCCAAATGCAACTCCTTGAGTGTCTGAATAAAATAAGTTTTGTCGCAATAGGACTTGCATATCTCGTAAAGTTTACGAGAATTAGAGCTTTGTGAATCCCCTATCACAATCATAGCATCAGCTTCAGCTGCAAGTTTTTCAGCCTCATTTTGACGCTCATTCGTAGCATTGCAAATAGTATTCACAACACTAACATTGTAATCATAACAAATTTCTTTCAAAACTTCAACAAAATCTTTAAATTTATTGACATTAAAAGTAGTCTGCGAAACTACGCAGACATCTTGCTTTATCTTATCTTTTAAAGCCTTAATCTCATCAATATCCGATACGGTTATTGCATCGGTAGTTGACCAACCTTTAATACCCTCTACTTCAGGGTGTCCGCCGTTACCTATAATCACAATCTGCTTGCCTTCTTCAGAGGCTTTTTGCACGATATTATGTATTCTTTTTACAAAAGGACAAGTAGTATCTATAATATCAAAACCGCGGCTCTCGATACCGTCATATATGGCTTTTGAAACCCCATGCGAACGGATGATTACGGTTCCTTTGGAAAGATTGTCGAGTTCTTCTAATGAGTTAACTGTTTTTACACCTTTATTCTCAAAATCTCCAACAACTTCCTTGTTGTGAATAATAGGTCCGAATGTATATATTATTCCGCCTTTATTGATTTGTTCATATACAGCATCTACAGCTCTTTTTACTCCAAAACAAAAGCCTGCTGATTCTGCCAATCTAACTTCCATTGCGTTACCTATTCTATCCACTAAAACATATACGAACAAAAACGAATGTATTTATGGTTCCTCATGGATAGAAATAATAGTTTTTATATAAGTTTATAAAAGTATAAATATACTTTTGAAACTATTCTAATTAATTGTTTTGTTTTAGTTATATTTTAAAAATGTATATTAATTGTTTCAGTTTATTTAGAACTATCGATGATAGATATAATCTTGTCTTTAACTTCTTCGATACTCATATCGGATGTATCAAGGAATACTGCATCCTCAGCCTGCTTAAGAGGCGCTATCTCACGATTCATATCTCTCTCATCACGTTCGATAATCTCTTTCTCGATAGTATCAAGATCACAATCAGTACCTTTTTCCTTGAGTTCAAGATATCTTCTCTCTGCTCTTACTCTGCTAGATGCTGTAAGATAAATCTTGCATTCAGCATTGGGTAAGATATTGGTACCTATATCACGGCCATCCATTACTACATCATTTTCACGAGCAAGTTTTCTCTGAAGTTCAAGAAGCTGAGCACGAACTTTTCCATTGGTAGAACTTGCTGAAGCCATATTGCCGACTTCCTGTGTTCTGATGAGACCATTAACATTCTCGCCATTAAGAAGAACTATCTGAGTTCCATTATCATATTCAATCGATACATTAGCTTCGCTACAATATTTTTCAAAGCCTGCATTATCATCGATGCCCACGCCTTTTCGAATAAGGTATAAAGCAATTGCTCTGTACATTGCTCCGGTATCAACATAGATGAATCCTTTTTCCTTAGCAACAAGCTTGGCTATTGTAGATTTACCCGCACCTGCAGGTCCGTCGATTGCAACATTGAATCCCATGTCATTCCTCCACAAAATTATAATTAAGTCCATAAATTCACTTTTTATTTCTGAAAAACAAGATATATTATACAAAAAATAACAAATAAAATAAAGTTTTAATATCTATTTGAAGAGCCTGCCAAATAGCCCGTACTGAAGGCAATCTGCAGATTGAATCCGCCGGTAAATGCATCAACATCGATTACTTCTCCCGCAAAATACAGATCCTTCACTATCTTACTCTCCATTGACTTGGGATTAATATCTTTTACTGATACTCCGCCATGAGTGATGATGGCTTCATTATAATCCCTTGTTCCGGATATACTGATAGGTAATCTCTTAGTTATGTTAACTAACTTATTTCTTTCCTCTTTATTGATTTCATTGCATTTCTTATAAATATCGAGGTCTATTAGTTTACATAATTCTAATCCAAGTTTTACCGGATATATGTTTCCGATTATATTCTTAATCTCTTTTTTATTGCCTTCTTTTAATTCTCTGATTAGTCTCTGATCAAATTCCTCATCTGATAATGCAGGCTTTAAGTCTATATGAACCATCTTCTTAGAGGAACTGTCGTATGATGCAAGTATAGAACTTGCAGTTAAAACAAGAGGTCCGCTTATGCCGAAATGAGTAAAGAGCATCTCTCCCATTTCTTTGTACACAGTCTTCTCATTAATAATCAAAGAAAGCTTAACATTCTTAAGTGTTAAACCCTGAAGGTTATATACCCATTTTTCTTTAGTCTCGAGCGGTACTAATGCAGGTTTAAGAGACTCTATTCTATGGCCTGACTCTCCTGCCCAATGAAGGCCATCTCCGGTAGAACCTGTGCTCTTATATGATATACCGCCTGTACATATTATGACCCTGTCAGCGAATTCTTTTTTACCGCTGTCAGTAACTATACCTTTTACCTGTCGTTTGTATTTATCTTTTCCCGAATTCTTTTCAGATGTATCATTTGAATCTTCTGCTTTCTCTTTAATATCTTCAATCAAAAGATTCTTAATACTTTCATTAAGCCTTACTTCCACACCAGCATCTTTTAATGCTTTAGTAAGAGCTTTTATGATATCTGAAGAATGATCGCTTACAGGGAATACTCTGTTGCCACGCTCAGTTTTAAGAGGCGTACCATTATCCTCTATAAGCTTCATAACATCATTATTATCAAACGAAGAAAATGCACTGTATAAAAACTTGGGATTACTTACAATATTCTCAAAAAACTCATCACGAGTACAACCATTGGTTACATTGCAACGTCCCTTACCCGTAATAAAAAGTTTCTTACCAAGCTTCTCATTCTTTTCAAAAAGTATTACATTGTCACCATTATAAGCGGATGCTATGGCAGCCATTATTCCTGCCGGGCCACCGCCAATTACTATTGTCTTCATATATGTTCTTGAATCAAATACTTGTAATATTTTCTTTAAAATCTAATCTGTAAAATACCTTAATCCATTAATTCAGTATGATTATTTATTTTCTATATTTTCTCCAATAACCCACTCTAGATAAATATATATAACATACGGAAAAATGTAAATAATTGTTATTTTTATCTCATAGTCTAAGAGCATTTTCAACAAAAAAGATGTCAGGCACATCATGTACCTGACATCTGAATATTTAATATATAGGATTTTTCTTTATAGATTATACAGGATATGCTCCGTTCTTGGAATCAGCTGCTGTTAAGTCAACTTTCTCCTGCTGAGCCTTTCTGTACTTGAAGAAGTCTACAGCAACCTGAGGGAATAATGCGTATGATAATACGTCCTCATCCTGCTGCTTCCATTCTTTCATCTCGCTCTCAAGCTTATCCATCTCGTTGGTTAAGCCTGCGGCATCAGCTGAACGCTCTGTATATCTCTTCTCACCGGGAATAACCTTATCGATAACTTCCTGGTTCATAGGCTTAATTGTCTGGCCATACTTACCACGAAGGAGGTCCTTAGTCTGGTCAGTAGCAACCTTGTATCTCTCGCCCATAAGTACGTTGAATACAGCCTGTGTACCAACGATCTGTGAAGAAGGTGTAACAAGAGGGGGCTCACCGAGATCTTTACGAACTCTGGGGATTTCCTTAAGCACTTCTTCGTACTTGTCTTCTGCGTTCTGCTCCTTTAACTGAGAAATCATGTTTGAAAGCATACCGCCGGGAACCTGGTAAAGAAGTGTCTTGATGTTAACACCAAGTGACTTAGTACTCATAAGACCGCTTGCTAAGCACTCTTCTCTGTAAGGACGGAAGTAATCAGCGATTTCTGCAAGAAGATCCTGATCAAATCCTGTATCGTACTCTGTACCCTTGAATGTCTCAACCATAACTTCTGTTGCGGGCTGTGATGTACCCATAGCAAAAGGTGAAATAGCACAGTCGATAACATCAACACCTGCTTCAACTGCCTTAAGGTATGTCATTGAAGCAACACCTGATGTGTAGTGTGTATGAAGCTGAATAGGAAGCTTAGTTTCTGACTTCATAGCCTTGATAAGTTCTGTAGCCTGGTAAGGAAGTAAAAGACCAGCCATATCCTTGATACAGATTGAATCTGCTCCCATTTCCTCGATCTGCTTAGCGATCTTAGCCCAGTAATCAAGTGTATAAGCATCACCAAGTGTATAAGAAAGAGCTATCTGAGCATGTCCTCTTCCTTCCTGAGTCTTAATCTTGTTAGTAGCATCTACAGCTGCCTGAAGGTTTCTAAGGTCGTTCAAGCAGTCGAAGATTCTGATGATATCAATACCGTTAGCGATTGACTTCTCAACGAATGCATATACAACATCGTCTGCGTAAGGACGGTAACCTAAGATGTTCTGTCCTCTGAAAAGCATCTGTAACTTAGTATTCTTGAATCCTTCTCTTAACTTACGAAGTCTCTCCCAAGGATCTTCCTTAAGGAAACGAAGTGATGCATCAAATGTAGCACCGCCCCAGCACTCTACTGAATGATATCCGACTTTATCCATCTTATCGATGATAGGAAGCATAAGTTCGGTCGGCATTCTTGTAGCAATCAAAGACTGATGAGCGTCACGAAGGACGGTTTCAGTTATTTTAATAGGCTTTTTCTCTGCCATTGTATTTTCCTCCATTTTTTTATCAAATATTTAACGCGATAATACGGATTTCTCCGTATCTGCGATACTCTCGAAATCCTACGACCATTCGGAATTCGCAACTGCGTTGCTGCTTCCTCATGTCCGTTAGTCCTTCAAATCCTGCGACGAATATTCATGCAAGCATGATATTCGTCTCGAATTCTCAGGCCTTTATCGCTCAGAATACTCCGAAGATAGCCATGAATGTACCAGCCGCAACAGCGGTACCGATAACTCCGGCTACGTTAGGTCCCATTGCATGCATAAGAAGGAAGTTCTGAGGATCTGCTTCGGCACCAACCTTCTGAGAAACTCTTGCGGCCATGGGAACCGCAGAAACGCCTGCAGAACCGATAAGGGGATTAACCTTGCCGTGAGTAAGGAAGCACATAAGCTTACCAAACAACGTACCTGCTGCTGTACCGAATGCAAATGCGATCAGACCGAGTGCAACAATCTTAAGCGTTGAAACGTTTAAGAATGCTTCTGCACTTGTGGTAGCACCTACCGAAGTACCAAGAAGGATAACTACGATATACATAAGCGCATTTGATGCGGTTTCTTTGAGCTGTCTTACAACACCTGACTCACCGAAGAGGTTACCAAGCATGAGCATACCTACAAGGGGAGCTGTGGTGGGAAGGATCATACATACCACGATCGTAACGATAATGGGGAAAAGGATCTTCTCAAGTTTGGACACGGGTCTTAACTGTGCCATTCTGATCTTTCTTTCCTTTTCGGAAGTAAGAGCCTTCATGATGGGGGGCTGAATGATCGGGACAAGTGACATATACGAATATGCCGCAACCGCGATCGGTCCGAGTAAGTTTGTCTGTCCGAGTTTTCCTGCAAGGAAAATGGAAGTAGGACCGTCAGCACCGCCGATGATGGAAATTGCTGCGGCAGCTTTATCGTTGAAGCCTAAAGCGATGGCTCCGAAATAAGCTGCGAAAATACCGAACTGAGCTGCTGCACCGAGCAGGAAACTCTTCGGGTTGGCAATGAGCGGTCCGAAGTCAGTCATCGCGCCGACACCCATGAATATGAGCGACGGCAGGATTGCCCACTCATCAAGTTTATAAAAGTAATACAACAGACCGCCGGTTCCATTTGCCGCTTCTTCGATCTTGAGCATTATATCCGGATAGATGTTAACAAGGAGCATACCGAATGCAATGGGCGTCAGAAGCAACGGCTCGAAGCCTTTGGCTATTGCCAGATAAAGGAATGTACAAGCAACGGCTATCATCAGATAGTTTCCCCAGGAAAGACCGAAAAATGCCGTCTGCTGTAACAGATTCCCGAATGTATTTGCTACATATGACATTTTAATTCCTCCACACTGCCTCGTCCTTAGTTAAGTGTTGCAAGAAGCTGACCTGCTGCACACGCATCTCCTACCGAGCAGTCGATGCTTGCGATAGTACCATCCTTTGGAGCAACAACGGGTATTTCCATCTTCATCGCTTCGATGATAACAACCGCCTCACCGGCCTTAACTGCCTGTCCTACAGATGCTTCTATCTTAAATACCTTACCTGCGGCACCTGCTTCGATCTTTACTGAACCTGCTCCTGCCGAAGCGGCTGCCTTGGGTGCGGGTGCCGGTGCTGCCTTGGGAGCAGCCTTGGGTGCTGCTGCAACGGGTGCTGCTGTTCCTGCACCTTCCTCTACTGTAAC
>JAEEQX010000028.1 GCA_016285575.1 Lachnospiraceae bacterium | reverse complement strand
TAACCGTTAATCCTATCGCTATACCAAATAGCGAACTGATTATTCGACTTTTTTCTCCTGAAATGACAAGAGCCAATATCCCAATAGCCCCTGCAACTATCAAATACACTATCTTTATTTCACGTCGTTTAACATCAGATATAGCTTCTATTACAATCATTGCTAATGTTACTATCCAAACAATCAAATCATATTTACTCATCTATATAATCCAACATCTCTTCCCGATATTCCTTGCACCTACTGCACTCACTCATTCCAATTACTTGGCTTTTCTTGACCTTATACACCGTCCGCTTTAATCCCTGGCAGCTTAATCTTGTATGATATGCTTCACCATAATCCGTCAAATATATATAGTCAGACTGATCATGACTATCCGCCTTTTTACAATACATGCATTCCTTATATTTTTTTCCATCCGCATTTCTTTGTTTCTCTACATCCGAACGCATCAATGTTTTAATGGATAGTCTTAAGTAGGTACAACTTGCATTAGTGTGATACACATTACCTTCATCAGTTATATATACATATTCTGAATCCACTCCATTGTCATTTACATATCCAATCCATGAATGAATGTTCACTTTGTTAGCAAGTTTCAATTCTCCAACTTTGAAGATATTTATAGGCGGTTCAACTGTATATGTAACAATCAGTTCAACTTCTCCGTCATCATTGAATATGGAACTTCTAAAAAAATGTAACCCTACCGCCTTATGCTTAATACATGAATTATTCAAATTTGCAAGGCCATAGTTTTTTATAAATAATGCCCTTACAAAAGTTTCCGCTGTAAGTACATCTGTTACTTTTGAAAACTCAAGATTATAGTCTTCAAAAAAGTTACCCTTTTCTTCTTCTGTCTCATCACCTAATAGAGCAAAAAGATTGCTATCCTCACCCAACAGATCATCCGGGAGGTTCCGTACATACTCTATTGGGTAAGTCATTATTGCAATCTGTCTCGCCGTCTCGTGTAAAGCATATTCCACTCTCGCATATGTATTAATCATCTCTATTATCCAAATAATAGAAATTGTTAATATCATAAAAATTGGAAGGACTATTGCTGTTTCCAGCGTTAGACTAGCACTTTTAATTTTCTTATTTTTACGTACACTTACAGATTTCATTTTCTTCGAAATAGTATTATTCATTGATTTACAATTTCATGGATTAGCCCTCATGGTGCGTATATATGTGATGAGAAGGCACTAAAAATATCAATACTAAATGAATCAGTTTTTCTTTGAGGGCTAATCCATGAAATCGTATTAACAACCGCTACTAAATTGCCATATCATCAAAAATATGAATATCGTTTTTCACTGACAAACCTAAAATCAAATCCACTTTCTATGCTAAAGACAGCATTTATCTTCCCAGTACATGAATCAAATCTGAAGTATTCATTCCCATTTCCCGACTTCCTTATATCATGTTCAATCATATCCATTACCCTATACGTTTTAACCCACATAGGCATCGAATACATAATCAATCTAAGATAGTCTGTATAACCTATTGATATGTCAGGAATAGACACATCTTCGCCAACAAGCGGAATTGAATTCTTATCTTCTATAGCGTTACCACCTATTTTGTTAATTATTCCTTCCAAGCTAATATTTATTTGCGATGACTGTTTTATAATGGGAACTTTTTCTCCATCAAAAAGATCTCTTACATCCGTTACTGCCTCTGCCGCTGCCCATAGGATTAATACAAGTTGAGCTGCTATTTCCTCCGGTATCTTAGTCAGTGCCGATATAATTGCACCTGCAGCCTCCGCTTCAGACACTCGATCCGATGCCAAGTTGAGCGAAATATAATCTTCTATTGCACGATATGCATAAATAAACCTTGCAACCATTCTTAGATTGGCAACATCTGTGTTAGCTCCCCATATAACGTACTCAACTTCGTACTTTAAATGGCTATCTTCTTTTTGGTTTCTATAATTCCCAAGTTTATATAGCGTGTATTCAGAAAAATATATATTCTCAAGCGGTTCGAATTCGAACTTAATCTCATTATCATTTCCTTTATGTTTTTTTCTAAACGTCAACGTATCCAATAAATTGATACTTTCATGAGACTGCTTAAATATACTGTCCCCCATGATAAAATCCATTTCCGGATTCGCAGGAAGTAATGCAAGATATTCATTTTTTATAACCGTCTCCTGCCAGTTGCCCAGTTCTTCGTTATTTATGGAGCTTATTATATCTTCTTTCTTATTCTCATAACTCTCAGTATCAATCTCATATTCATCACATACTGCAATCAGATTTTCTATCCGTTTAATTTCCGGAATTCCTATTACAGATTTCATATATGAAACGGCCTGTTCTGCAAACGGCCTGCCAAAATTATCTGTTGCAAGTTCATATTCCGTTAGACACACATTGCTCGCTTTTATATCTATGAAATCCGATATGAATAATAACTTCTCATCGCTCTCAGGATGTAAATTATCTTCAAAATAAGAATTAAGCCGAGACTCCAATCTTACAGGATCCGGAGACTTGGACAGATATGACATATCTATAAACAAGACATCATAATCTTCCAAAAGCTTTTTATTGTACTCTCCAAATGCGGAGAGAAGAGAGCTCTCGATTGCACATTCAAACACAACCTGCGTAGCCGCTCCTCTCGCCGAAGTTATTACCGTTAAAAGCATTGATATCAATACGGTAAAAACCAAACTTAAATAAATACTAATTTCTCCGCTGCTATGTAATTTTCTTAATCTTCTTTGTAATCTCATCAAATACACTTTCAACTATATCAATCATTTCTTCTCTAAAAATAATAACTAAGGTTATAAGGCAAACAAGTATAAGCAAAACTTCTACGGTAGACAAACCCGTCTCGTCTGCAGCCAGCCTTTTCAAAACATCCCACATTCCTCTCATATAGATTCCTCCTTTCTGCTTTATTTGTATGGCTATCCTCAAAAATGAGGCAATCCATCTATATAAAAATCTATCCGAAAGAGAAATTACCAAAAGCAGGAATCATGATAACCACAAACACAATTAGCAAAAGAATCATCATAGGCATAAGCAATCGAGTGCTTGCTGTTTCGGCCTTCTTCCGAATTCGCTCTCTGCTTATATCTTCACTTTCTTTCGCAACGTTTTTGAGTTGTATTGCTAAATCCGATCCACCTTTACGAATATTCCTCTTTATTATTCCTATAAATCTGCTTATTTCTCTAACTCGACATTCATTAGAGAGCATATCAAGCGCATCATATATGGACTGTCCGCCTTTAATGCTGTTTACAGCCATATAAACTAAGCGATATAATTCGCCGCATGAATTATCTTCTGCATAGTATTGACCCATTTTCTCAAGAGTCTGAACATGAGTAAGACCTGCTTCATTTAATAGAGCATATTTCAACGCAAACGATGGGTATTCCGAAAGCAATTTTTCTTTTCTTTTTTTCTCATCATCTGACATCGTTATACGTTCTTTAAATAGAATCCAGAATGAAATGATCAGAACTAATACAGGTATAGTTAATATTCGCCTATCCTTTGTTTCTTCCCATGTAATATCCACCCCATTCACTTTACTAGGAAGCACTAAATACTCTTCATCAATGCTGTTTTCATTTTCATATTGAACCGCCGTTTCAAGTTCATTTAAAAAGATTTCGTTCTCTTCCTCTTTTGTCGAAGTGCTTAATAAATCCTGCTCATCCTCAACTACTTCAACCCCTCCTTGAGGTATTACGGATATCTTCAGCTTATCTTTTCCGTACTCTGTATTTGCGTACAGCACAATCTTCTTTTCTTTCCCATTAGTGTCTCTTAGTATTTTGGAATCCGATATGTAAACGTCATTCCTTCCTCGAAGCACAATCGCACTTAATCCTGCTCCAAGCAAAGCTATAAAAACGAGTTTAATAATCTTACCGTTTAGAGTTTTATCTCCGATATTTTTTCTCCCCATACCAATGCTCCAATATATGAAATCAAACATGCTGTCATAACTGCCGTTCCCCAATGTGTGTTGTAAAAAATATCAAAATACCCTGGACTTGTTATAGTTATATATCCGATTATTACAAACGGAATTACACACATAATTCTATGTTCTAACTTTTTTGATGCTATCAAGACTCGGAATTCTCTCTTGGTTTCAACCTTAAGGTCAATCACATCCGTTGTGTCAGCAATTATCTCTTTTAGATTGCATCCACTTCTTTTCGCAACACTAAACACTTGAGCGAACTCTATTATTTCCTGATTATTGCTTCTCTTTGCAAATGAGGACAATAACTCTTCTATAACAATATTATTTTGAAGTCCTCTTACAATCTGCAAACATTCTTCCTTAACAATAGAGCCGCTTGGATTGCTCATTTTTATTTCTTCGTATGCATTAATAAAAGCATTTTCAACAGAACTTCCTGCTTGAATATTTGTCGATAGAATTCTTATCAGTTCTTTGAACTCTATCGTTATCTGCCAATTTCTCTTTTCTTTTAGAATTCGTTTTATATATCTCAAATAAAACGGATAAAGTAAGAAAAACAAAACGATAAAAGCTATCCATGATCTGTAAAAGAAGTAAGCGCAAATCATACAAAACAATGCCCAGAATGCTGTATACATAACCGCTTCGTAATATTTCATCCTGTATGTTCTATAATCGATTCCTCGGTCTTTCTTTTCTTTCAAAATGCTATACCACTTCCTGTCTTTTTAACTTCAATGTGTTTTTAAGTTCTCCCGTTTTTTTTAATACATATTCGCCGTCACATATTACTGTTTCAAATATCCTATTTAAAACTAAACTTTTATCTTCCTCGCTTCCTAATTCTGTTATTTCCGATACCCTTCTCTTTCCGTCTCTGCTCCTTTCAAGGTGAACCATTATATCTATACCCGATGCTATCTGCCTCTTTATTGCCTCTAATGGTATCTCCGCATTTTGCAAATACATTGCCTCTAACCTCGTAATCATATCTTCACAGCTGTTGGCATGACCAGTAGACATACTCCCTTCATGTCCAGTGTTAAATGCCTGCAACATATCCGCCACTTCCGCGCCTCTGACCTCCCCAATTATTAGCCTATCCGGCCTCTGGCGAAGCGCATTTCTAATAAGATCTCTGATTGTTATCTCGCCACACCCCGAGGAATTAGCATTTCTTGTCTCCAATTGAACCAGATTTGGAATGCCATTAATTCGAAGTTCAGCACTGTCTTCGATAGTTATCACCCTTTCGTTTTTTGGTATACATTCTGACAAAACATTAAGTAAAGTCGTCTTTCCACTCGATGTGGAACCTGAAACAAAAATACTGTAACCCGCTACTATTAGTTTCTTCAAATAATCTGCTGCCTCCTTGCTTATACTCCCTAATTCTATAAGCTTATCCATAGTAAATATTTCCGAAGAAAACCTTCTTATTGTGACTATGGATCCGTGCAGCGCCGGAGGAGAGAGTGTAATATTCACTCTCGATCCATCCGACAGCCTCGCATCCACTATCGGCTCAGCCGAGTTAACCGTGCGATTGCAGGTGGATACGATCTGCTGTATTAAGTCGTCCAATTTTTTGTTTGATACAAATTTTTTATTCCACTCATAAACCACCCCTTTCTTTTCTATGAAAATATGATCATAACCATTGATCATAATTTCTGTTACTTCATCGTCGTCAATCAATTCCTGGATTATGTCCATTTTCCTGATTGAATCAAATATTTTCTTAGAGTATTTTTCTCTGTCCTCGAGGCTGATATTTTTATCTCGCGTCTCTTTAAAAACTGTTTCTGCGATGAGTTTTCTAACCACTTCCTCATCTATTTCATATGTGATGCTATTATCATTGCGAACAATATTTAAAAGCCTCTCATACTCTTTTTCATCTATCATTTCTTTCTCCGTTTACCAAGCAAATTCATTCTTCGTTTCTCTCTTAACATATGTAGAAAGTTCCGTAAACAAAAGCTTGTCTATATCCTCAGGCAGATTCCTTATTGAAGGAATCGTAAATTTTCTGGTTTTATTCAAAATGTCATCATAGTTGTATTCCCTCAACACCTGCTCATAGTGAAATACTTTGTTTTGCGCTTTTACATCATTAGCCGTAAGCGTATAGATTATGGAGCACTTCACTAAAAATGAATCCAAAAGACCTTGAAGGTAATCAGACAAATCTAAGATAATAACATCGTACTTTTTCATGTCTTCCAACTCCTGCAGAAACATCTCCCATTTATCTGCAGTTACATACGATAGATCCAGATAATAATATGCAGGTGATATCATATCCATTCCGTTATAATCGATAATGCTTTCTTCAAATTTTCTTCTAAAACTATCCTTAAGATTATTGAAGTAATACATAACATCTGACAAATTGTTACCATTGTTTTTCCCCACTCCCATTCCGGAAAAACTCTCAAAGTTCAGATACAAAACCTTGTTACCTCTTTTAGCTAAAAGCTGTCCCAATACAAGTGAAAAAGATGTCTTCATTGTTCTTGCTACCGGTGAATAAACTCCCACAAATCGAACATTTTTTGTACCAGAGTTTTTCTTTTCAAACTCTTCTATCCCTATAATGTTTTCAAGGCGATTCACGATAGCATCTCCCGCAGAATATCGATACACACCATCATTTTGTGCATTCTCATAAATACGAATCACCCTCCCAACGTTTTTCATATCTATGTTCTTGTCGCCGGACGCCATCAAGTAATCAACTTCTTCTTGATTGGTGAAATCCAAAAGTTTATTTTCAGATGCAAATGCATATACAGAAAAAGGAATCTTAGCGTAATCAGACAAGTATTTTTGAAGTCTTTCCATATATGAAATATTGCTGTCATATAATGCAAGAATTTTCTTCTTCATCTAACCTCCCAAATTAATAAGTACGCCATATTGTTGTATGACCAATACTAATACCGTTGATAAAAGAATCGGCGCTGAAAAATGTATGCCATTTTTCTCAAGTTGCTCCTTATTCGCCAATTCAAGATAAGTAATGTCAGGGATCTTCTTTTCTACAGATATAGTAGCAATCGATTTTTTAAGATAAATAGTAAGAAGTTTTAGTCCGTTAAATAGAGATTTGTTAGTAATACCTTTTAATAACCCGCCGATGGCTCCGATTAATACAGCTACGATAAAGATTACCAGCACTTCACGTAATTCCATGCAAAAGCCAATCATTGCGATAAGTTTTATGTCTCCGCCACCCAAAAATCCAAGTATAAAAAGCGGTAGTAAAATAATAATGGGGATAATAACCGAAATTAAGGTTTTGATTAAGTCAATGCTATGATTGCTAATTATCTGTTGTGTTAAAAGAACCAGTACTCCCGTAATAATATACGGATTAGGAATTTTATCAGTGCGGAAGTCAAAAGCAACGGCACCGGATAAAATCAATACCAGTAAAATAATATCCACTCCTTTGTAATATTCAATTCAAATAAATTAGGGAAATAATAGGGAGATATTCCTAATTTGTGATTACGATTCTGTATCGGGGTAAGTATGAGTATATATGCTTTGTATATTTTTGTCAACTATTAATTCAAAAAAATATTTTGTTTGTTTATTTCTAATAAGAAGAGGGTTCTGCGTTTTGCAGAGCCCTCTGAATTATTACTATATTCTCGCCTTATAAAAGCTACTAATTTGTGTTAATTAACAAATCGTGCTTATAGACTATCTTCTGTTGTAATTAATCAAGCAACCCTTGAGAATGATAGTTCTTTCCTCGTCTGTTAATTCACCGAGTGTAAGGGTAATCTCTTTTAATTCCTTATTGCCTGATGTCTCAGGATCACCAATTACATAGCCCTTAATCTCTGCTGCCTTGTTGGCAACTGCATCTTTGATTCCGGGAAGGAAGATGTAGTCGAGATTCTTGAAAGGAAGTTCGCCCTCCTTGATGATGAAGGGAAGCATACCCCAGTTGATAAGGTTGGAACGATATCTCTTGGTAGCATACTCATTGGCTACGTTAGCCCAACCACCAAGTACCTTCTGGCAGCTTGCAGCCTGCTCTCTGGCTGATCCGTCACCGGGCTTAACCGCAAAGATTGTTGAGCCAAAGCCTGTATTGCTCTTATTAGCATCCTTGTATGTAGCATTGATTATGTCCATAACGGCCTTAATCTCTTTTTTGCCTTCCTCAGGATTCTTACCCGCTTCTACCGCATACTGTGCTTCTCTCATATCTTTTGCACGGCTAACATAGAGAGGATCTTTTCTTGATAATGCAAACTCTGCAAGTCCAAGAGGATTGGATCTGTAGCTTGATGTCTCGCCTGAAGGAATGAGCTCGTCAGTTGTGGTAACAGGATCATGGATTTCTGATACAACTCTTAATACGAGGTTTTCAGGAAGTGCTGACATCTTGGGCCAGTCCTTAATATTGGGACCAAACTGAATCTCCTGGTTAGGATCTGCAACGCCCTTGGAATCGAATACACGATTCTCATATATAGCCTTGTCAAAGAAGTACTTATACTTACCAAAGTCTCCATCAAATTCAGTTGCAGGTGTAAGTACACCCTGGTTAGCTGCAGTAGCAGCGATGGAACGTGCATCCATAAGAGCAACTGATGAAATCTGGCCATTCTGTAACTTGGAACCTTCTCTGTTGGGGAAGTTTCTGGTTGAATGACGGATACTGAATGCATTGTTAGCAGGTGTATCTCCTGCACCGAAACAAGGACCACAGAATGCTGTCTTAAGAACTGCACCTGTCTGCATAATCTTAGCAGCACATCCGTTCTTAATGAGTTCCATATATATAGGCATGGAAGCAGGATATACGATTAATGTAAATGCACCGTTACCGATGAACTTACCATCAAGTATGTCTGCAGCAGCACAGATATTTTCAAATCCGCCGCCTGCACAACCTGCGATGATACCCTGTTCTACAACGAACTTACCATTTTTAACTTTATCCTTAAGAGAATACTCAACTGCACCATCAAGTGATACAAGTGCTCTCTTTTCAACATCATCAAGGATATCCATAAGATTGTCTCTGAGTTCCTCGATGGTGTATGTATTGCTTGGATGGAAAGGCATAGCAATCATGGGCTTAATCTTGGATAAGTCAATCTTGATGATGCCATCATAGTATGCAACATCAGCAGGATTAAGTTCGCTATACTCTTCTTTTCTACCATGAATTTCGTAGAATTCCTTAATCTTATCATCGGTACGCCAGATTGATGAGAGACATGTTGTCTCTGTAGTCATAACATCGATACCGATTCTGAAATCAGCAGAAAGTGATGATACACCGGGGCCTACGAATTCCATTACTTTATTCTTAACGTATCCGTTACCGAATACAGCACCGATTATTGCAAGCGCTACGTCCTGAGGACCTACGCCCTTAACAGGAGCTCCTTCAAGATATACACCAACTACGCCTGGCATATTGATATCATATGTCTGCTCAAGAAGCTGCTTAACAAGTTCTGGACCACCCTCGCCCATAGCCATGGTACCAAGTGCACCATAACGTGTATGTGAGTCCGAACCAAGAATCATCTTACCGCAGCCTGCGAGCATCTCTCTTGCAAACTGATGAATTACAGCCTGATGAGGGGGTACATATACTCCGCCGTATTTCTTAGCACATGTAAGACCAAACATATGATCATCTTCATTAATGGTTCCACCTACTGCACAAAGCGAGTTGTGGCAGTTGGTAAGTACATAAGGCATGGGGAACTTTTCAAGTCCTGATGCTCTTGCTGTCTGGATAATACCTACAAAAGTAATATCATGTGAAGTCAGCTTATCAAATCTAATCTTAAGCTTACTCATATTGTCTGAAGTGTTGTGGTTCTTCAAGATATTGTAAGCCATTGTACCCTTGGAGGCTTCTTCTTTTGTAATGTCATTTCCTGTAAGATTCTTAATCTCACTTGCTGCTGAGTCACTATCTTTTACAAGCTTATCGCCGTTAACAAGATATGCTCCGCCTTCGTAAAGCTCAATCATCTTTTATATCTCCTTTTTACTTTTGTTCGTCTATATAATCTTCGACTGCCTCAGCAGCATCGTTGCCAAGGTGCCTGAAAAGAATCACCATTCCATAATATAAAGGTATAGCAATTAGTACTATCCAACCCGGATGCCATAAGTTCATAAAGATACCAAGGATTAAGAATACTACTACGCACATAATAGGAAAAACAAGAAGTGTAAGCCATTCTTTTTTTGTAAAAGTACTTTTGGCTCCTTTTTCTTTCTTAGACTTCTGCACGCTTGAAGTACCGAAGCTACCTTTATCCATGTTATATTCAGGAGCTTTTGCATCCTTATATATCATCTCGTCCAAGGTCATGCTGTAGATATCGGAAAGGCTCAAAAGATCCGTAGCGCTGGGACTTTTTGAACCGTCTTCCCATGCTTCAATCTCGGAGACTTCCTTACTTAACTTATCAGCCAAGTCGGATATCTCATATCCCTTTTCAGTTCTTATATCTTTTAATCTCTTTGATATATCCATATGTCACCCCACGACCGCTGTCCGCTATATTGTCACACATTGAAGTTGCAATGTCAAATATATAGAAAAGAAAAAGGATTCTACTATACGTAGAATCCTCTGTTATCTTGATCCATCATGGACTCATTTATATCATTTTTCGAATACGTCATTCCGGCCACGACTTTTTGGGTGTTCTCCATTATGGGTCCCGATTCATCCTTCTTGGCTAATTCCTTGTATGTATCCATTAGCGGGATGATGACTTTTCTGACGTTTTCGAACATCTCCTCGTCTTTTCTTATCTCTGCAAGTACGAGTTCCTTATTAACAAAAGCATATAGGCTCATGAAGTTGCCTGATATATCATATGAAAAGTCGATGGATTCCATCAATTCTCTCAGGCACGCTCTTGCTTTTCTAATCGATTCATGAAGAGCATCTCGATCGTCACTCTTCATTGCCTCAACAGAGTCGTTAACATATTCGAGAACCATTTCATACAGTATCTCGACAAGCTCTGTCTTGTTAGCGGTTGTAATCCTAAGAGTAAACTCCTGCTTTTTTTCTTTTGTCATATCTGTGCCTTTCGATAATCAATAATTACTGAAGAAGCTGTAATACCTGCTGAGGTCTCTCATTAGCCTGTGCAAGCATGCTGGTACCTGCTTGGATAAGAACCTGCTGTGTAGTATATGTTGTCATCTCTTCTGCCATATCAACATCCATTATTCTGGAGTAACTTGATACCATGTTCTCTTCAGAAATATCAAGGCTTTCCGAAGCACTCTCAAGACGGTTCTGATATGCACCGAGTCTTGCTCTGATCTGAGAAATATATGAGATTGCATCACCAACTGACTGGAGTCCCTTCTGTGCATTTTCTGCAGTAGTAACATCAAAGTTGGTAAGACCTGTCATTCTAAGTGATACTTCAGGAATTCTGATTGCGAGTACCTGACCTTCGTTAGCACCAATCTGCATACGCATAGCTCCGATACCTGTCATATCCATCTCAACATTGGATGCATTAGCCTTAGCCTGAAGAGTCATCTCAAATCCATCGGCTGCTGTAATAGTTACCAAGTCACCATTAATCTTGGAAACCTGTGCACCTGTAGGGAATCCGCTGCCTAAAGTTGCACCGGTAACAGTAAGAATACCGTTAACAACTGAAGTCGAAATATTGGTTAATTCGTATTTTCCAAGAGGAACTTCGTCAGAGTAGTATGCAACTCTTACGTTGCTGTCAGATGTATATCCCTTGAGATCAAATGTGCCGTCCAAAAGAGGCTGACCATTGAAATCTGTAGACTTGGAAATACGTGTAATCTCATCTTTTAACTGCTGAACTTCCGCATCTATAGTCTTTCTATCCTCATCTGAAAGAGTTCCTGTAGATGCGCCCATTGCAAGCTCGTTCATTCTCTGTAAGATGTCGTGAATCTCGCTGAGAGCACCATCGGCTGTCTCAATAACCGAAATTGCATCGCTGGCATTATCTCCTGCAAGTGAAAGGCCATTAATCTGAGAATTCATTCTCTTGCCGATTGCTATGCCTGCAGGATTATCCTTCGCATGATTAACCTTGAGGCCTGATGACAATCTCTCCATTGATTTTGTAAGTTTATTATCTGTCTTGTTTAAGACATTGTTAGCTGTTAATGCTGAAATGTTGGTGCCTACTCTCATATTAATTACCTGCTTTCTGTACTGTCTGAATAAATGTCTTGGCTATATTGTAAAGTCTCTTGGTAGTTACTTCATCGCTTTCACCACTGTCGTAATGCTGTCTGAAGTAATCCACATTAATTATATCGGTTTGAATATAGTTAAACGTAACCTCTTCAAATCCCGTATTTTTGAAGTTATCTTCAAGAATGCCGGATTCCTTGAGTTTATCAAGGCCTTTCGCATCCGACGATGCAACAAGTGATGATAGGCTATCTTCTCTAACTGAGAACTGAGCAAGAACTTTCCCATAAGCTTCTGTCTCAAATGAAGCAAATACTTTGCCTTCTTTCTCAGCCTTGTGAGTAATCTTTACTCTGATACTTACTGTTTCTTCACCCATTGAAACAGGTACTTCGTAGTTCTCCTCACGTGTAAGTCTGCTGATAACTCCTATCTGCTTATATGCACTCTTAAGCGCCTTGATATCTGTATAATCTCTTAAGTTACTCTCTGCAATCCTGCTTATAACACTCTCTGCTTCATCAAGAGCATTCTTGTATGCCTTAGCGACGCTTTCTTTATCATCAAAAGATTCAGCTATGCTTCTAAATGCTTCTTTAGTGTCTTTTGCATCGAGTTCGTCAGCAAGTTCTTCTATCTTTTTCCAAGGATTGTAATCCTTGTCGTTAGCAAGTACATCGGTAATGGCTTTGAGATTATCTGTTGTTACCTTTTCGCCAAGATACTCGAGCTCACCTATATTGCTTCTGTCTTCTCTTGCCAAGTTCTTACGGTATTCTTCGAGTTCTCTCTTATAATATTCCGTATTGTTATTGTCATCGGACTTAACAAAAGATTCAAAAGCACTCGCTATCTGATCACTGATATTGAATTCATATCCTGCTTCATTAATAGCTTCTCCGAATGATGAATCAAGTTTGAAATCAAGTCCTTTGGATTTTCCGCTTCTGATAGCGGTTAAGAGATTCTTGAAGTTAATCTCCGCCTGGCTCTTAACGAGATCTCCGAGTGCCTTGCCATCGTTTTTATCAATCTTATCAAGGAGTCTGTAGATACCGATAAAAGATTCCTTTTCCTCCTCACTAACATTACCTGCACGATCAAGTCTACAGATGAATGAAGCATATGAATCAATTCTCTTTTCAGCACTCCTGTCATAATCATCAAGTCTCTCTTCGAGCTCTTCCATACTAATCTCGAGAGGATTGATACCGTCTCTAATAAGATTAAGTGTGGCCTGCGGTGTCATCTTTTCGATAACTCTCTCAAGAGATGATTCTCTCTTGGCTATCTCTATAATGTTTTCCTTGGTAACTTCTATCTGAGAATAACCGAGGATTCTGACTGATTTCTTATAAAGCTCTGTTACCGGAAGTTCTTCATCATTAAGGATGCTCTCAGTGTTGGCAAATGCCTTTTTGATATCATCTCCAAGATCACTTCTGACTTCGGTACCAACCGCTTCGTATGTCTTTTGAGCCTTATCAAATTGCTCTTTTAAAACGATACCTGTCTCATATGTAAGTCTTAATGTAAATACATTAGCTGACTTTAATGTATCGCCAAGTGCTCTGACAGGAAGATACGGCATCTCTGCGATTACCTGTCTGCTCTCGTTATATATAGCTGCGTTCTTGGTGTAATCGGTATCTGCGTTGCCAAAGAACTCACGACTTATTTTGTCTTCGAGTGCTTTTAATACATTAACTGTCTCTTCAAGTGCCGTAGTCTCTATCGTCATACCACGCTTAATAAGTGTATAGTTAACTTCAACACTCATTCTAAGTCTGGTCTCTTCAAGAATTCTACGATTCTCTATGAGTTTGACTTCCTTTGAAGGATCTGCAAAAGAATCTGTTGTAGCACTAACCTGATTCTCAGAAACCTTAGCCAGATTTTCTATATTTAATGCAAGATCTTCTTCAACAATGCTTCTTAAATCTTCTTCTTTTGCATCCCTTACTGTCTCAAAAGCCTGCTTAGCTCGAAGCAAAAGATTATCCTTCTTGGAAAACTCTGCTTTTTTAACACCCTCTCCACGCTCAATAGCATTGGCTATAACCTTGGCAGTGTCTTCTTCCGAAAGGGGAAGTTCAAGTTTTCTTAACTCATGAAGAGTAGCTAGATTGTTTTTATTGCATAGAATCTTGGATTTAACAAGCCAGGTTCCTTCTTTTAAAAGTTCCTTGGTCTCCTCTTCTCCTTCGATTCCTATCTCGCTTGCGATTTCTTTTATCTTGCCTGTAAAATACTCGGACTCGGTAGGTTCACCCTCTGCATCCTTAACTATATGGCCGTATTCATCTGAGAAATAACCTGCTTCCTTAAAAGGAATCTCTGCTGCCGAAAATCTGACTCTGTAGAGATTATCAATTGTGGGTTCGAGCGCATTCCTTAATACATAATCGCTCATCCCATCAGTAATCTCTGTAATCTCGGATGCTTTCTTATATATATCGTTGATCTCTTCGATATTTTCGCTGTTAACGGACAAGTCTCTGGCATCAAACTCTTTTTTAAGTGCCTCTGCCATTACCCTGCTGCCTGTAATCTCTTCTATCTCATCAACTGAGAGGTCATCATTGTAGCCTTCGATAATAACGCCCGACTCAGCCATTTTTGCCTTAATCTTATCGAGTGTATTAAGACTCTCAACCTCATCCATATCCGAAGGATTAAAACCATCATCCATCATACGGTTGAAGTCTTTTGCACTCATGGTGTTGGACATAACCGTCATGTAATCAAGGTTATTCTTCACGTCAAAATTGATAGCACCGCTCGCTATCTCTTCACTTAGATTGGATTGGTTGGAATAAAGTGACATTAGATTGCTGCCCGCAGTCATGCTAACAGCAAGTTCTGAAGACTTGATTATTCTTGAATCTCTATTTTCGTCACCGATTGCCTGTGCAACCGGGCTCATGCTTTCCGTAAGGTTCTTGGTGTAAATCTGAATCATGCCTGTCTCCTCTTTTTTGCAATTAATATTTCGGCAGTTTTAAAAAGAATATTAATGCCAAATTCTTTTCTTTTGGTATAATATATACGTACTTTAACCTAAATGGGGGATAAAATGAGCGAACAGCACAATCAGCATAACAATCAGGAAAACGATGATTATACATTCCTTAGGGAAAAAATAACCGAACGTCCCATAAACAGACGCAAGGTCATAAGACAGTCCCTTCTTACCATCGCTTTGGCAGTTACCTTTGCATTATTGGCTTGCTTTGTCTTTTTCTTTTTGGAAAAGGGAGCAATCAGAGGCTACTCCAATGAACAGGAAGCTGCTAAAAAGATATCTCTGACTCTGCAGGAAACTACCGAAGAGATTATGCCTGAAGACATGATTAAGGATGAGGATGAAGAAAACAAGGACGTTCCCAACACCAACGCGGAAGATGGCGCTACAGCAATTGCTGACGCTATCGCAGCTTACGATCCTGACATTGATGATTATCAGGGTATCTATAATAAGATGAAGGTTCTTTCAAGAGATACCTCCAAGTCCCTTGTCACTGTAACAGCAATTCAAGATAAGACCAGTTGGCTCAACTCATCCATAGAAAACCGTACCAAAACAACCGGTGTCATATTGGAAGATAATGAAACTGATCTTTTAATATTGTGTGATGCAAAAGTAATCCACAACGCAAGTGATATAATTGTTACTTTTTGCAATTCCAAGGAATGCTCCGCAACTGTTCTTGCAAATGATTCCTACACCAACTTTGCTATTCTTTCCATTCCACTATCCGACCTTAACGAGGCAACTGTAGAAGCAATTGCATATGCGTCATTTGGAAACTCCGCAACAAGCTGTAAGCCCGGTGATGTAGTCATCGCTGTCGGTGATCCCTTAGGATATGGTACCTCTGTAGGATACGGAATCATATCCGCTACTGATATTGAAATTAACGAGACTGACAGAAACTTTTCTCTTATCACAACTGATATCTACGGCTCACAGTCAGGTAACGGTGTATTAATTAATAAGAGCGGAAAAATTATCGGAATCATCTCTCAAAAATATAATAGAAAAGAATCAGCAAACCTCATATCTGCTATAGGTATTACAGAACTTAACTCTCTTATTGAGGATCTCTGTAACGGAGTGGTTAATCCTCATATGGGTGTGTGCGTAACCAATGTAACATCTATCGCCAAGCAGCATTACAATATTCCCGCAGGCGCTTATATAACTGAAATTAAGCTTGATTCTCCCGCTATGACAAGTGGCATTCACAAAGGCGATGTCATCACAGCAATCAACGATGCAGTTGTAACAAGCGTATCAGATTATCAAAACGAACTTCAATCTTTTAAGCCCGGAGATGTTATCGTAGTGACTGTAATGCGTCCCAACGGAGATGCATATATGGATATCAATATCAAAGTAACCTTGTCGGAGTAAACCATGAGAAAAACCGTATATACCAAATTAATACTTGCATATCTCCTGTTTGCTCTTTTCGGATTTTTGGTAATCGCTACATTCGTATCGAGAACTATCAATGATCTTGTTGTAGAGACCGAAGCTGATAAACTCTACCGTGAAGCAATCATCATTGCAGATACCTATGCGACTGACCTCTATAACTCCGAAACAAGTCTTGAGACCGTTAAAAAACAGCTCGATTATCTCGACAGATATCTTGATTCAACCCTTTGGATTATGAACCCTTCTGGTCTTATTGTTTTATCATCCGACCTTCCAATCGATGTAGAAAACCCTGCTTCAATAGAAGGATTTGATTCAACTGACAATATCGGCGGTTATTACACCGTAGGTAACTTTTACGGATATTTCGAGAGTGATGTATTAAGCGTATTCGCACCTATCAGTAACGGATTTCAGGTGCAGGGCTACGTGGTAATTCATAAAAGTATCGCAGACTTAAACAAGTTATCAAATAGACTTTTAGCCATATCATACTACTTGTTCATAATTCTCTTTGTATTGTCACTTATCATCCTGATTTTCTTCACAATGAATGTGTACAGACCTCTTAGAAAGATAACCAAGGCAACAGAGGAATACGCTGCCGGAAACCTGCATTATCAATTCCAGATTGACTCTGAGGATGAGCTTGGTTACCTTGCAGCATCACTTAACTATATGGCCGGTGAACTTGCTAAGGGAGAGGATAACCAAAAGCAACTCGTTGCCAATGTATCTCACGATTTCCGTTCTCCTCTTACAAGTATAAAAGGCTATTCGGAAGCCATGCTTGATGGCACAATTCCTCCTGAACTTCATGCAAAATATCTTGAGATAGTTACCAACGAATCCGACAGACTTATCAAGCTTACCAACTCTCTTTTAACACTCAATAACCTTAATACTGAAGGTATGATTTTGGAGATTAGTGATTTTGATATCAATACTGTTATCAGAAAAACCATCGCTACGTTTGAAGGTGTCTGTGTTAAAAAGAGAATCTCTATTGAGCTCTCACTCAGTGGCGAACATCTTTTTGTCAAAGGCGATATAACCAAAATTCAGCAGGTTTTATATAACCTTCTTGATAATGCAATTAAGTTTTCCAATAAGGATTCCAAGATTTTTATTGAGACCAAGGAAAAGCATAAGAAAGTATTCGTAAGCGTAAAAGACCAGGGAATCGGTATTCCAAAAGAAAGCCTCAATCAGATATGGGACAGATTCTATAAGACTGATTTATCAAGAGGAAAGGATAAAAAGGGAACCGGTCTCGGACTCTCAATCACGAGAGAAATTATCCGTGCGCACGGCGAGAATATTAACTGTATAAGTACAGAAGGAGAGGGCACGGAATTTGTATTCACGCTCACCCTCTCCGAAATAAATGAAGATTAATTGATTATCAATAATCTATTCAAGATTAATTTGATTCAAGTTTTAATAATTCTGAGAACGAGTATCGGCTGTCGGTATTGATGTCCTCTAAGTTGATTGTGTAGCTTCTCGTCTGACAGCCATCTTTTTTCAGAGTTAATACTACGGTTCCAATCTTCTTATCAAAGCTGCAAGGAACCACTCCTACATAATTTCCATCAACGTACAATTCAGCATCCTTAGGAGCATCTATATAAACCTTTGTTCCGGTTTTATTCTCTTTGTTTTCATCGGTAGTTTCGCTACCGTCTTTTTTATCATCGGTATTATTATCAGTATCTGTCGAAGTTGTCTTATCATCCTTATTATCAGTTTCGTCATCTGCAAGTTTGGTAAGCTTAAATTCAACTTCTGCCTTGGGTGTTCCGACTGAAAGATACTTGGAGAGTGTCTCGTATCCATCTGCACGTACAATCACTTCATGAATACCATACTCCATCTTAACGGGCTTACTTATATCGTTAACCTTTTCACCATCTATGATAAGAGTCGCATTTTCAGGATCTGTAGAAAAAGTGATATTACCAAAGTTCTTCTTAATCTCTACATCGGAAAGATCAATTACAGCATCCTGGTTACGTCCAACTGTAACTTCCTTAACCGCACTTGTTCCGTCCTTGCTGATAAGAACGCTATACTTACCTTCCGGAACGGTTAATACCATGTCCTCGGTAATCTTTCTTATATCTTTATCTACTTCAATAAAACCATCTATAAAATACTTGTCGTTATCAAGGCTTAAGTATCCATGTCCTCTGTCCACTGATATACTGTATACAGTATGACCATTACCTCTTATCGTAATGACATCTTCGTCGGCTATCTCAAGTACATCGATAGTTTCTTTGCCTGAGCAAACCACGATATTATCATCAAGCTCATACTTATCCTTAAGGTACTCCATACGTGTACTGGAATTATAAAACTTGAATCCGGACACATTGGTATACTCAAAATAGTTGGATGCCACTTCAAGTGACTTGAGTTTTTTCCCATCCTTAACAAAGGAAATATTACATATCTGTCCGTTGGACACCTGAGTAGCAGTAATTGACTTGGAATATCTGTCTGTAAAGAATGTTAAGCTGTCATATGTTAATGTATATCTGAGTCCAGTCTCGAGATTTTGGAACGTAATGGATGATGTACTTCTATCCGTCTCAACAATTATACAAGTATCGGAATATACAAATATCGATGACTCGGTAGTCTCACCTGCCGGCTCAATAGGCACTGAAGGCGAAGGCTTTTGCTCGCATGCACATAAGCATAAAGCTGCCGCAATACACAATATGATTTTTGTTAATTTGGTTTTTGTGTTTCTCATGTAATTCCTATTTCTATTTACTTACATACTGTTTAAGCAAGTATTCTTTATTGTTATGATCAGGTTCTTCAATAACATCCTTAAGCATCTGATCAAGCACCTCGCCAAGCGCAGGTCCTGCCTGCATACCGGCATTTATTAAATCTCTTCCTGTTACAGCGAGATCTTTTAATGTGACGCACTCATTTTTAGCTATTATCTCTTCATAGTCAGATTTGTTTCTCTCTATTCGAGCAAACTTCTCTTCTCTCTGATAATCGCTTTGCGCACTAACGTCTGCTACCCACACCTTGAAGATATCAGGAAAGGCATCCGCACCGATTCTATTCATCGCACGGCGCATTATTTTGGTACCTGCTTCCAAACGCTCATCGTGGTATTTTACGAATCTTTTTGTCTTGTCAATCGTATCATTATCATACTTAAGACGTCTTAGAATATCCACTGCCATCTCGCTCGACTTAATCTGATGACCATGGAAATGATCTATTCCATCTTCACCTGTCTTCTTGCACTGAGGCTTAGCAATATCATGTAATAACATAGTGAGTCTTAATGTCTTGTCAGGCTCAATAGACTCAATCGCCTTGATGATATGGTCACCAACATTATAACAATGATGTGGGTTATTTTGTACTGTATTAAAGCATAAATCAAGTTCAGGAATAAACTGCGCCGTCAAACCTGTCTCGAATGCAGTCTTAAGCATAGAAGGATTATCGGATATAAGAATCTTGTTTAACTCAGCCTGAATTCTCTCCGCGCTAATATTCTTAAGTGTCGGAGATAATTCCTTGATGGCTTCGTATGTCTTCTCCTCTATGTTGTAACCAAGTTGCGCTGCAAATCTAATTGCACGAAGAAGACGCAATGCATCTTCTGAAAATCTCTCCTTAGGTTCTCCGACGCATCTAATTACCTTGGCCTCAATATCTTCCATACCGCCGAATATATCAACCAATCCGTCGGTATCATTATATGCCATTGCATTGATTGTAAAGTCACGTCTTAAGAGGTCTTCTTTTAAATCAGATGTGAATGACACTTCCTTCGGATGCCTTGAATCTTCGTACTCGCCATCGATTCGATACGTGGTTACTTCATAAGGTTCTTTGCCTATGAGTACAGTAACAGTTCCGTGCTTAAGACCGGTATCAACCGTGCGTCTGAATATACTCTTAACATCGAGCGGTTTTGCATTGGTTGTAATATCCCAATCATTAGGTATACGACCGAGTATACTGTCCCTAACACAACCACCGACAGCATATGCTTCATAGCCCGCCTTGTTAAGTTCCTCTATTATGTTTTTTACATTCTCGGGTAAAACTATCTTCATTACACTCTAAAACAAACCAATCAATAATTATTTGATTGTTCTTCTTATTCTGCTTTTAAAAAAATCGAAATTTTATATATCAATATCGAGTTCGACAGGGCAATGATCCGAACCCATAATCTCTGTATGTATCTTTGCGTCCTGCATCTTTTTTTCTAACTTATTAGATACTACAAAATAGTCTATACGCCAGCCCGCATTCTTTTCTCTGGACTTAAACATATATGACCACCAGGAATAGATATCTGTCATATCAGGATAAAAGAATCTGAACGAATCTGTGTAACCGCTCTCCAACACCTTGGAAAAACAAGCTCGTTCTTCATCGGTAAATCCGGCATTTTGATGATTGGTCTTAGGATTCTTAAGGTCAATTTCCTTATGTGCCACATTTAGATCTCCGCAATATATAACAGGCTTTTTCTTTTCAAGCTTCAATATGTATTTTAAGAAATCTTCTTCCCATTTCATGCGGTAATCAAGCCTTGTAAGCTCTCTCTGCGAGTTGGGAACGTATACCGCAATCAGATAAAAGTCATCGTATTCGGCTGTGATAACCCTGCCTTCATGATCGTGTTCTTCAGCGCCAATACCATAGGTCACATTAAGCGGCTCTTTTTTTGTAAAAAGCGCCACACCCGAATATCCTTTTTTCTCAGCATAATTCCAATATTGATGATATCCCGTAAGATCCAGGTCTATCTGGCCTTCCTGGAGCTTAGTCTCATTAAGACAAAATACATCTGCATCTGCTTCATTGAAGAAGTCCCTAAAACCCTTGCCCATGCAGGCTCTTAATCCATTAACATTCCACGAAATCAGTTTCATATATCTCGCATCCTTCCGGTATCATTCACTGTCGAATTATTCACACCCAACAATTATATCAATTGAATTACTTTTATAATAGTCCTTAACTCTTGGACTCGATCAGTTCCATCTTTTGAGCTCTGGTCAGTCTATTCTTGATATACCACTCTCTCTTCATCGCCTGTTCTTTTTCATCAAACGATTCGCTGTATACTAACTCCACGGGCAATCGGGAACGTGTATACTTAGCACCTTTACCGAGATTATGAGTCTCTATCCTCTTCTTAAGGTCATTGGTATAACCGGTATATAATGTCCCGTCCGAGCATCTGACAATATATACGTAATGTTTTTCTCTTGTGGCATTAACTGTTTTCATATGGTACTATTATAACACTTGAGAGCAAATACTCTAAATAAAAGTAAGACGGGATAAACTATATGTCACTTGATATACGCAATATAAATATAATATTTGACCTTGACGGTACACTGATTGATACCGAGAAATTATACAGAAAATACTGGCCGATGGCACTAGCAGACTACGGCTACGAACTCTCCGACGAACGCGCACTTATGCTTCGTTCTCTCGGTCGTCCCTTCGCACCTGCTCAGTTCAAAGAATGGTACGGAGAAGATTTTGATTATAATCTCGTAAGAAAAAGACGCAAAGAATATGTCGAAGGATATATTGAAAAGAACGGCGTCGAACTTCGCCCCGGCGTAAAAGA
>JAEEQX010000110.1 GCA_016285575.1 Lachnospiraceae bacterium | reverse complement strand
TTTATCTTGACGGGCTTGGGATCCTTACACAAGGACACAGCGCATTTAAGGGCGCGATAACCCATATCAAGGCCGTCCTGATTGGCTGTGGTAAGAGGCGGATCCATTCGCTGCGCGAATTCAACATCGTCATATCCGGTAACAGCGAGATCTTTTCCGGGAACAAGTCCTCTTTTTTTGCATACATTATATATACTTACCGCCATTTCGTCGTTGGCGGCTACGATTGCTTCTGCATCGGGATAGCGATCAAGGAGGGCTTCTACCAGATGGTCGACATCCGATGAGTAATCACCGTATTCAATCATGTCGTCTTTCACGACAAGATCGTATTTTTTCATTGCATCGCGATATGCCCTCTCTCGCTCGTTAGAATCCGTGTTGTTAACGGGTCCGCTCAGGTAAAGGATCTTTCTGTATCCGTGATGGGAAAGCAAATGATCGACAATCGTATACATGCTGCCGTAATTATCGCTTATTATGAAACTGTCATTGCATTCTTCATCGTATTCTTCAAGTATTACGAGGGGTACACTCCGAAACTTGGAGGTAAAAGATTCTCTGTCGTCACGATCTAAATATATGCACAGAGTTCCATAGGATATGATGAGAGCATCAAGTCCCGCGATTAAAGAATAATCATATAATGAATTGTATTGGTAATTGTAGGATGACAGATCGTTTTCGTCGAAGTTCCAAAACTCTATGGCGCTTCCCTGAGCTCCTACCAGGAATGTTATATTGACGTTCTCGCTTTTGGCAGCTTCGCAGATACCTCGGATGAGTTCCATAGGATGCTGCGTATTGACATTGCCGACCATAACGCCTATTTGATAGATCTTTTCAGACATAACCCATACCCCTAAAACATATATATGAATTATAACATTTATGATATAAGGGTAAAATATAAAAAAACTGGATTATCTTGACGAAAATAAGCAAAAAATTGTTGACAATGAAAAAAAAACTAATTATTATGATTTCACATACGTTAAATGCGATGAAGGAATTATGTGTCGTTTGGAAGTTACAGAGAGCCGGTGGTTGCTGTGAACCGGTACGAAAGAACGAAGTGCAGTCTCACTCCTGAGCAGAACTCTCGAAAGTCTTTTTAGAAAATAAAGAGTTCCGGAAAGCTCCGTTACCAAGGCTAGAGATATGATAGTATCTTACTGAGTGACTTATTTAAGTAATATGGGTGGTACCGCGGAAGAGATTTCGTCCCTAGGATTCAAAATGATATCCTAGGTTTTTTTTATGTTTAAATACATAATTTTATAAAAGAAAGGAAACAAACATGAACAAGATTTTCATTGCTGATTCTACAATCGAGACAAGCTCAATTAACAATGCTTTTTCCATGAGTTTCAAGGAGAAGATGGAAGTTGCCAAGAGACTTGAAAAGATTAAGGTTAACGTAATCGAGATGCCCAAGGCTATCGAGAAGACAGACGCACTGTTAATCAAGTCACTATCTTCTATGATTAAGGATAGTGTAATATCAGTGGCAGCAGGTCCTGATAAGGCAGAGATTGATGCTGCAGCAGAGGCAATCAAAAGTGCAGCTAAGGGAAGAATCAGAATCGTTGTTCCTGTTTCTCCTGTACAAATGGAATACATTCTCAAGGCTAAGCCCAAGGCAGTACTTGAGAAAATACCCGAGACAATAGCATATGCGAAGACACTTTGCCAAGACGTAGAAGTATCTTGCATCGATACATCAAGAAGCGAGAAAGAATTCGTAGCTTCTTTTGTTAAGAGTGTTATTGAAAAAGGAGCCACAGTAATTGATTTTTGCGACACAGCAGGAACATGGCTTCCCGAAGAGACAAGCGAATTCATTTCTTATATAAAAGGAAATGTTGAAGGAATCGATAAGGTAACTATTTCCGTAACATGTGCTGATGAGATTCGTCTTGGTAATGCTAATTCTATAGCAGCAATTAAGGCAGGTGCTACACAGGTTAAGACAACACTTGTTGGAAAATCAGCTCCCAAGATTGGACATTTTGTTAATCTTATCTCCGAAAAAGGTGAAGCAATCCAGGTATCAATCGATATCCCCAGAGCAGAGTTTAACAAGACTCTTCGCCAGATGACATGGATTGAGGGCGAGAACCAGGGCATCAAGATTACCTTCGAAGAAGAGGAAAAGGAAAAAGTTGATGACTTAAACCTCGACGAGACAGCAGATATTTCCAAGGTTATCAAGGCTATCAAAAAACTCGGATACGATTTATCCGATGATGATAATGCTAAGGTATACAAGGAATTCAAGCGAGTATCAGAGAAAAAGAAAATCGGAACCAAGGAAATGGAAGCTATCATTGCAACAGCTGCACTTCAGGTTCCTTCAACATATCAGTTAGTTAACTTTGTTATCAATTCAGGTAACATTATCACACCCACTGCTCACGTTACTCTAGAAAAAGAAGGTAACGAATTAAAGGGATTAAGCTCAGGAGACGGACCTATCGCAGCTGCATTCCTTGCAGTAGAGATGGTTGTAGGCCATCACTATGAACTTGATGACTTCCAGATTCAGTCAGTTACTGAGGGTAGTGAAGCAGTAGGTAACGCATTAGTTAAGCTTCGCTCCAACGGAAAGCTTTACTCGGGCAACGGTATCTCAACAGATATTATTGGAGCAAGTATCAGAGCTTACCTTAATGCAATTAACAAGATAGTATATGAAGAAAGACAGGAGAAAAAGCCTGACTAAAATAAAGGAGTAAACATGGATAAGATATGGCAGGATATGTACGATGCCGCTAAGGCCGTACTTAACGAAAAAGTCATTTCGGATTTTGTTACTGCCGGAGGAGTATCAGCAGCAGTATTGTCAAAGTCAGGTAATATATACACAGGTGTATGCATAGATACAGCATCAACACTCGGAATATGCGCAGAAAGAAATGCGATATTCAACATGATAACCAATGGTGATTACGAGATAGACAGAGTACTATGTATCCCTCCCATGGAAGGCAAGGGAGCACCTTGTGGAGCATGCAGGGAATTAATGGTTCAGTTAATGCCCGGCAAATATAAAGACATAGATATAATGATCGATTATAAAAACGATCGAGTGATGAAATTAGGTGAATTGACACCTGAATGGTGGATTGATTAAAAAGTGCTAGGCACTTAGTTAGACAGAGAGGATTATACAGATGAAATTAGCGTTTTCTACTAACGGATGGGATGATTTTGATTGGTCGGATTTTTATGTTACAGCCAAAGATCTCCAGTTCTCAGGTATCGAAATTCATGATATCAAAAGAGAAGTTTTTTCCGGAAAGAACAGACCTTTTAATAATGAAAACATCGTAGAGACAGCAAGAAAGATCGCGAAGATGAGTCTTGAGATTCCTGTAATTGATGCGGTATGCAACGTTGCAGATCCTGACAAGGTTCAGGAAAACATCGAGGAAATCAGAGAATATATCAGAATTGCCAAGATTTTAAAATGTCCCGCAATCAGACTTCGTGCGGGAAAAAGCAATGACGATACCAATACATCTGACGATCCCGTTATCGAGTGTATCAAGGCAACTTACAGAGAAGCAGACAATAACGGTGTTTCGCTTCTTATTGAAACAGTCGGACCTTATGCCAATACTGAGAGACTTCGTAATGTTCTTAATGTATTCGCAAGAGATAACGTGGCAGCTGCATGGGATATTCATCATACCGTAAGATACGGTAACGAAACCGCGGAACAGTCTATCCAAAACCTCGGTGCATATGTACTTCACGTTCATATTAAGGATTCCGATGTTGTTGACGGTAAGATAGAATACAGACTTATGGGAGAAGGCTCACTTCCCATTGATGATTTGATGGGTGCGCTTCGTTCCATCAACTATGATCACTATATTTCATTTGAGTGGATTCCCGCTTGGCTTGAAGAATTATCGGATCCCGGAATCGTATTCCCTCATTTTATCAACTTCATGTCTCAGTATGAGCAGGAAGCCAAGGTTGTCGGAAAGACTCTCTATTCCAACAAGGCAGGCACAGGAAAGTTCATTTGGAAAAAAGAAGAGATTATCGATAAGACATTCCCTCAGGTACTCGATCGCATGGTGGAAGAATTTCCCGATCAGTACGCTTTCAGATACACAACGCTTGATTATACAAGAACATATTCTGAATTCAGAGATGATGTTGACGAGTTTGCAAAGTCCTTGATTGCACTTGGCGTAAAACAGGGTACTCATGTGGCAATCTGGGCTACCAATGTACCGCAATGGTACTTATCCTTCTGGGCATGCTGCCGCATCGGTGCAGTACTTGTTACCATGAATACCGCATATAAGATTCATGAGGCCGAGTATCTTTTAAGAAACTCCGATACCCATACCCTTGTTATGATAGACGGATTCAGAGATTCCAATTATGCAGAGATTATACAGGAACTCTGTCCCGAGTTAAAAGACAATACACCCGGTAAAGCACTTCACTGCAAGCGTCTTCCTTTCCTTCGTCACGTAATCAACGTAACGAGCAGACAGCCCGGCTGCCTTACATGGGGAGATGCATTGGAGATGGGTAAGAGCGTTCCCATCGAGGAAGTTTACAGACGTTCATCTCTGGGTTA
>JAEEQX010000109.1 GCA_016285575.1 Lachnospiraceae bacterium | reverse complement strand
TAATAATAATACCGGCTGTCGCATCTCCCTTAACATACTTAACGGCACCATCCATGGAACCGAAGAATGAAGCTTCGTGCTGTATCTTTTCACGTCTCTCTTTTGCTTCTTCATCGGTAATGGCGCCGGTGTTAAGGTCGGCATCGATAGCCATCTGTTTACCGGGCATAGCGTCCAAAGTGAATCTTGCAGTTACTTCTGCAACTCTCTCAGAACCTTTATTGATAACAACAAACTGAATGATAATAAGTATTATGAAAATTACGACTCCGACAATCAGGTTACCGGAACCAACGAATGAACCGAATGTCGTAACTACGTTACCGGGATTACCGGTTGTGAGGATAAGTCTCGTTGAAGAGACGTTAAGTGCAATACGAAAAATAGTCGTGAAAAGAAGGATTGTAGGATAAAAAGACATATCCAATACTTCTTTTGCAAACATAGTCGAGAAAAGAATAACAAAACCGGTTGATATATTAACTGCAAGCAATATATCAAGTAACCAGTTAGGAATAGGAACGATAAGCATTACAAAAGCAGCCAGGATATATAATGCTACAAATATATCGGCTCTTTTTATATTCATGTGCTTACCTCCTCTCCTGAATAATTAAACTTCGATTAAGCACGGGAAACCGTACCTGTCGAGTGAACGGTTTGCCGTAAGTTCTTAGTGAGCAAGATTGTGAATAGGACGTTTCGAGGACTGTTTGAGCGAAGCGAGTTCCGCAAAAACGTCCTGGTATATGAACAATAAAGCGAACTTAGAACTTAACGTGCCCTGAACGAGACATGTACTTTCCCGTGCTCGCAATAATAATGATTAGTGGTCAATTAAATCTTGCCTTGAATCTTATATACATATGCTAAGATATCAGCAACTGCTTTATATAGTTCAGGCGGAATCTCCTGCCCCAAATCTACATTGTAATAAAGCATTCTCGCAAGAGGCTTATTCTCTACTATCTCAACCTTATTATCCTTGGCAACTTCCTTGATTTTAGCTGCCACATGGTCAGCACCCTTAGCAACAACAATCGGTGCATCGAAGCTATCAGCATCATACTTAACGGCCACAGCAAAGTGTGTAGGGTTCGTGATAACTACATCAGCCTTAGGTATATCCTGCATCATACGTCTTCTGGACGCCTGCATCATCTTCTGTCTTATCTGGCCCTTAATCTGAGGATCACCTTCGGATTGTTTGTACTCGTCCTTAACTTCCTGCTTAGTCATCTTCATATCTTCCTTGAACTTCCACTTTTGAAAAGCAAAATCAAGGAACGCGATTATAAGATAAAAAGCAGATATCTTAAGGCCAAGGTTAAGAACCAGATTGCCCATTATTCCAATACCTTGAAGAATTGGTAAATCAAGCAATATAAGGATATTGGGCCATTGTTTTCTAACTGTCGAATACACCAAGAAACCAATAAGAACAATCTTTGCAATTGATTTTAAAAGTTCAACAAGTGACTGTAGAGAAAAGATTCTCTTAAATCCATTAATGGGATTAAACTTATTAAACTTCGGTTGTAAAGGCTTAGCCGTAGGCTTCCATTTAACCTGAATAATCTCGGTTGTAAAACCGACCGCTACAGCAACAAGTATGAAGGGAGCCATATATAAAACCAAGCGAATGATCAGCCTCTGAAAGTATGTGTAAAAGTACCATACAGTATCTCCTGAAGCCATCTGTGATGATAAAGTAGGTATAAGATTATATGTACTCTTGAAAAGAGTTAAGAACTGATTGCCAAGTGTTGTAACCCAGATTTTAAGGAGTACAAACATAGCAAACAGTGTAAACCCGACTGCAAGTTCCTTGCTCTTGGCTACCTGTCCTTCTTTACGCGCGTCCTCTAATTTTTTGGGAGTCGCCTCTTCGGTTTTCTCTCCGCCAGGGCCTTCCTTGGCGAATAACTGAAGGTCATAAAGGAGCATTCATCATATCCTCAACAAACGAGACTATACCTTTTTTCATAGCTACGAATATAAGATCGCTTAGCTTCGGTAAAAGCGCTGTAGTTATAAAAAGTACTGCAAGACCTGTAAAAACTTTTAACTGAATACCTACTGCAAACATATTCATCTGCGGTGCAACCTTGGCTAAAATACCAAGAACCGCATTAAGAAGCATGATTACGCAGAATACAGGCAAGCATATTCTTAAGCCGATAAGCATGTACTGGCCCAAGAAATCTATAAACGAAGGTAAAAGTTTATCCATATCAAATACGCTCTTGCCAACTGGAATAAGCGTAAATGTCTCCGACAAAGCTGATACAAAATATCGATACATTCCTGTTACTATCATAAGCATCATAAACATGTACTGATAGTAAACGCCGGTGATGGTCGCATCCTGCCTTGTAGTCGGATCCATCTGATTGGCCATTGCAAAGCCCATCTCCATATCGACTATACGTCCTGCAAATAAGACAATTGTTTGGCATATATATGCGCCAAGTCCTATGAGAATACCTGTTGCCGCTTCCCTGAATACCATCATTGAAACCATAAGCAAGGTTCCGGGCGATGTATAATCATGAGGAAACGTCGTGTAATACACAAGTATTGACAAAAAAAATGAGAATCCGATCTTCACTCTTGCAGGCACGCTTCCGATCGAGAAAAACGGAGCAACAAAAACAAAGCAACTGATTCTCGTCATTACAAGCAGAAAATATTCAAGTTCTTCGACAGGAAATGAGTAATCTATCATATATCATAAAACTTTAATCACTAATGAATGTACAGTGGTATATCACTCCACAATTTCTCAATAAAATTAACCATGTTATTAAGCATCCAATGGCCGAGAATCATGATAGTTAAGAATATACCTATGATTTTAGGAACGAATGTAAGTGTCTGCTCCTGAATACTGGTAACAGTCTGAAATACGGATACAACAAGACCGATAATTAAAGAAACTAAAAGAGCAGGCGCTGAAGTGATAATAATGCAATATAGCGCGTCTCTTGCTATAACAATAACACTATCAGTTGTCATGCTCTTCCCTCCTTAATTATTTGAAATAATATTAGATAAATAAAACTAATTAATTAAATCTATGTAAAAAGATTAAATACCAATTAATCAATTGTTAAATATGTCAGTAGAACGACTTAACCAAGTTAACAATTACAAGATTCCATCCATCTGCAAGAACGAATAAAAGTATTTTGAACGGCGTTGATATGGTCGTCGGCGGTAGCATCATCATACCCATACTCATAAGTACAGATGCCACGACCATGTCGATAACAATAAAAGGAATATAGATCAAAAAACCTATAATAAACGCGGTTCTGAGCTCACTTACAATAAAACTCGGAATAAGAACAACGTTGGGAATACTCTCAAGTTCACCATCCCATTCAGTCTTATTTATCTCCATAAAGAGCTTAACGTCCTTAGTCTGAGTCTGACCGTACATAAACTGCCTGAAAGGAGCCATGGCAACCTTTGCAAATTCCTTTTGATCCATCTGCCCCTGCTCAAAAGGAATGACTGCGTCATTATAAACAGTAGTCAAAGTAGGCTGCATGATGAAAAGGGTCATAAACAAAGCAATCCCAACCATCACCAGATTCGGAGGAGATGTTTGGGTTCCTATAGCGGTTCTGGTGAAATGAAGCGCAACGATGATTCTCGTAAAAGAAGTCATCATCACAAGAAGCGTCGGCGCAATGGAAATGAGCGTTAATGTAATAAGTATCCTAAGTGATCCGCTCAGTGACCCGTTTCCGTTGTCATATGTGACCGTAACCGTATTTGCAATATTAAGTTTTTTAAGGTCATCAGGGGACTCTGCAGAGCCTGGATCTGTAATATTCGTTCGCTCAGCTTCAGAACCTGTCAGATTAGACTTTCCGGATGTTGTAGGATCGGTAGGTGTAGTATCTTCAATTACATTTTGAGTAGCCGCTACCGTAACGGGCACACAAAATGACAAAAAGAGTATAAGAAAAACAGACAAAAAGGCGATAAACACCCCTTTTTTCAAACGACGTTTTTCACAACTATTCTTTTTATTTTCTCCCCACTTTTTATTCATAATCTTACTTCTTAAACTCGCTTTTTATTTTTTCAAGAATCTCGCTAAAGCTAAGCGTTGCGGTATTCTCATGGTCGTCAAAAAACAAAGACTCTTTGTCAAGCTCACATAATGCTGTAACCTCATCTTTACCTACAGCAATAGCCATATATTTGTTCCCCAGGCGAACTATCTGGATATACTTTGTTGTGGAAATCCTGCCCGTCTCAAGAACTTCGATATTTTTGCCGGTGTTCTTCTCCTTCTGGTAGCCCGCAAGCCACTTAGTCACATAATAAGTAAGCCCAAGGACAACAACAAAGATGATCAAAATGGCAATAAACTGTAAGTAAGAATCAGCTGTCATTATGTAAACACTCCATCAAAATCTTTACTGAACAATCTCGGTCACACGAACACCGAAACTTTCTTCAATTACTACTACCTCGCCTTTTGCAACGAACTTGCCGTTTACAAGCACATCGACAGGCTCGCCGGCAACTTTATCAAGCTCAATGATTGTACCGGGTGCAAAATCAAGAATATCCGAAATAGGTTTGGCTGTCCTTCCAAGTTCAACTGTAACTTCAAGAGGAACATCCTTGATAATACCGATGTTTTCTCCGCCGGCCATTAAAGTGGTTCCA
>JAEEQX010000027.1 GCA_016285575.1 Lachnospiraceae bacterium | reverse complement strand
TGTGCTCTGTCCCAGGTTGATGGTATTCATATAGTACTCAAGAATTTGGGATTTGGACATTTTCTTCTCGACTTCGAGAGCAAGATACTGTTCCTGAATTTTACGTTTGTACTTTGCAAAACCTTCACCTTCATTAACCCAGGTCTCTGTAAATACATTATTTTTAATCAACTGCTGTGTAATAGTGGAAGCACCACGATGGAAGTTTCTGTTTTTGATACCTTCTGCTGCTGCAGCGATAATACCCATAATATCAATACCGTTATGGTTGTAAAAACGTTTATCCTCGATAACTACGAATGAATCAGCGAGGTATTGAGGTATTTTATCAATCGTAACGTAACTTCTGTTGGAATTGGAAGCGACGAGCTTGGTCATTTCGTGACCTTCTGCATCATATACTACAGTTGCATATCCTGTGGGGATTAGATCGAATTCGTTTACCTCGGGAGCACTTGATAAGATTCCGTTAAAAGCACCGAGTCCGATACATGCTAATAATACGCATCCTGTAATAGAACCGATGAATAGTATCTGTAGGAAAGATACTTTAAAAAGGTTGCCGATTTTGACACCCTTAGATTTCATCTGTCGTAAAGTTTTCTTAATTCCTAGTTTTGAAAAATTCATTTTCTACTCCGTGATTGCCTATTTTATTGGATTAGTAAGGGATATAGGCATATATTTTAGTGATTCTTATTTCTTATATATATACATTCTTAATCAAGTATATATAATACCATATAATGTGTTTTTTGTTAACAAAATTAATAGATATAAATTCTTGGATATAAATTGTAATAATCACCTTGTTTTGTTAGAATAATATACGGAGTTTTCGAATGAAAAAAATAAGCATTGCCGAAGAAGGCCTATATATAGAAAAAAAGTCTAAATTCATATGTCATCTTTTCCCGGTAAGCAATCAAGATGAGATAGCAGAGATATTGAAGGCAGAAAAAAAGAAGTATTTTGATGCAAGACATCATTGCTATGCTTACATATTAGGTGATGATGGTAATGACTATAAGTGCAGTGATGATGGAGAACCTTCAGGTACTGCTGGAAGACCGATGCTTGAAATACTGCAAAGAGAAGGATTAACAGATATTCTCTGTGTAGTAACCAGGTATTTTGGTGGTACGCTTCTTGGCACGGGAGGACTTGTCAGAGCATATTCTGAGAGTCTCAAAGATGCAATAGATAAAAGCACTTTTATATCCGAGGAAAAGGCTATAAAAGTAAAATATACATATGCATATAATTTTGATGCAAAGGTATCTCAGTATTTCAGAGAGAAGAGCATCAGAGTTCTTTCATCAGAGTATCTTGATAACGTGTCTTCTGAAATAGTTGTAAAAGAAGATGAGTATAAAGGTATAAATGATGATTTAGTTAACATAACAAATGGAAAGATTGCAGGTTCTGAACCTGCAAATTGCATGTTTTCTTTTTGAATGATTAACATAACTAAATTTTATGTAAATCAATTATGTTAACTTGAAATTTCAAAAATATAAAGAATGGGGAATTATAATGAGCTACGCTGATCAAGTTTTTATTAATATGTGCAAGGATATTCTTGAGAACGGTACAAGTACCGAAGGAGAGAAGGTTAGACCTCATTGGGAGGATGGTGCACCTGCATATACTATTAAGAAGTTTGGTGTTGTTAACAGATACGATTTAAGCAAGGAGTTTCCTTTAATTACACTTAGAAAGACTGCTCTTAAGTCTGCAACTGATGAGATACTCTGGATATGGCAACAAAAGTCCAACAATATCAATGACCTTCATTCACACATTTGGGATGAATGGGCTGACGAGGATGGCTCCATTGGTAAGGCTTATGGTTATCAGCTTGGTGTTAAGCATCAATACAAAGAAGGTATGATGGACCAGGTTGACAGGGTTATATATGATCTTAAGAACAATCCTTTTAGCCGTCGTATCATGACTAATATTTATGTGCATCAGGATCTTCATGAGATGAATCTCTATCCTTGTGCATACAGCATGACTTTTAATGTTACTCAGAAAAAAGGTGATGATAAACTTACTCTTAACGCTATTCTTAATCAGCGTTCACAGGATGTGCTCGCTGCAAATAACTGGAATGTAGTTCAGTATTCCGTACTTATTCATATGCTTGCACAGGTTTGTGATATGAGAGTGGGTGAATTTGTTCACGTGATTGCGGATGCACATATTTATGATAGACATGTTCCTCTTATCAAGGAACTAATTGAAAGACCTACATATGATGCTCCTACATTCTGGCTTAATCCTGATATTCATGATTTCTATGAATTCACGAGAAATGATGTTAAGGTAGAAAACTATATTACAGGACCTCAGATTGAGAATATACCTATAGCGATCTAATTAAGTTTATAAATAATTTGTTTATAAGATTATTATTCTTTTTTGAAAAAAAGGACTAAATATATTTTAAAGTAGCTAAAAAATAGAGGATATTACTATGAATTTAATTGCATGTGTAGATGAAGAATGGGGAATAGGATATAAGAATGAACTTCTTGTCAGGATTCCTTCAGATCAGAAGTTTTTTAGAACAACCACAACAGGAAAAGTTGTTGTTATGGGAAGAAAAACACTTGATTCATTTCCCGGTGGAAGGCCTCTTAAGGATAGAACCAATATTGTCCTTACCGGTTCAAAAGATGTTAATGTAAGAGACAGTGAAATATATGTTCATTCAATAGAAGAGTGCCTTGAATTTTTAAAGCAGTACAATACAGAAGATGTTTATATCATTGGAGGTTCGAGCATATATGAACAGTTCTTACCTTATTGCGATACAGCTTATATAACCAAGGTTGACAGAGTATTCTCCAAGGATGCATATTTCCCTAATCTTGATTCTAATGATGAGTGGGAATTAAGTGTGGAGGGAGAAGAGCAGACTTACTTCGATAATACATTCTCATTTAATACTTATAAGAGAGTTAAATAAGTATAATCAATTAAGTTGGTTTATACATAAAATAGTTTAAGTATTACATAGAAAAAATAGAAAATAAAAAGCCGGATTTGATTAATCAAATTCGGCTTTACTATTTAGAATATTTATAAATATATTGTTAGTTAACTTGTTTTGAAAAAACGCAATAAGTTTACATAACAACCATATTTCTACCATTTGTTTTTCCGTCGTATAACTTCTTATCAGCGTTGGAAATAGTACCTTCTACGCCATAGATATGATAATATTCTTCCAAACCTATAGTAATAGTTATGTTAATCTCTGTATCCTTGTATATGAACTTTCTTTGAGATACGAGATTCCTCATATCATCAAGAACTGCATATGCTTGCTTAATTTGCAAATCCTCGAAGCAGAAGAGGAATTCCTCGCCGCCCCATCTTGATACTTTTCCACGGCCTTCCATAGTGCTTTCAAATATCTTAGCTGATTCCTTTAATATGAAGTCACCTGCTTCATGGCCATATGTATCATTAACTTTTTTGAAGAAGTCGATATCCGCGATTGCTATGCAGAAGGTATCGCCTTTTTTCTCTTTTTCAAATACTAACTGAGCAAGATATTCGTTCATGCTTCGTCTGTTGGCTAACTGTGTTAGTGTATCAAGTGAAGCCATCTGCTGAAGCTTTTGATTGTATTTTTTGAGCTTCAACTCGGATGCGTTGAACTTCTTGGAGAATGAGTAAGCAATTAAAGCTACTGAAAATCCGTAATATCCCGCGCAAGTAAGAGCGAAGATTGTATTACCTATATTATTGCCTGTTTTATAGGGTCCAAAAAGATGGGACAATATTGAGATAGCAATAAGGATGATAATAATTATCTCAGTGTGTTGCCTTTTGACCTTAATATCTGTATCTACCGAAAAGAAGATAAGCAAGCATACAATGAATAACATCCATTGATAGTTTTTATCCCAACCACCAATCAGAGTAAATAAAACAGCAGCAACTATTGTAGAATAGTTGTACATTAATAACGCAAAATTGGTTTTATTTTCATATGAAATAATAAATGAAAAAACGTATAGACCTAAAAACGGAAGTGATATGATTGCATGAAAATACGAACCATTGAATGCAAAATAGATGGAGCCGACCAGTATGAATAAAAATGTACTGATGGCAACGAATCTTATAAGGACAGCTAAATCCTTGGATTCGGATTCATTTTTTACATCCTTGGTGATAAATTGTCTTAATTCAGTCCAAAAACTCTGCATGCTTGTAACTACCCCAAAAGTTGTATTTCATACAGAAACATTTTACCATATAGGCGTAAAAACAGCAACAAATCATCTTTATTTAAGTTGACAATTAAGGTTTTAACGCTATAATGAGAATTGTTAATTTTGAAAGGAGAGGCTTATTATGTCAGTTTTTACAGGCGCAGCAGTAGCTATTGTGACACCCTTCAAAGAAAATGGGGATGTCGATTATGATCAGTTTTACGAAAACATTGAATATCAGATAGCTCATAAGACGGATGCGATTGTAGTCTGTGGTACAACAGGCGAGTCATCCACAATGAGTCACGAAGAGCATCTGAACGTTATAGAGGCCTGCGTCAAGCGTGTAAACAAGAGAGTTCCTGTTATCGCAGGTACAGGCTCTAACTCGACAGCAGAAGCTATTCATTTGTCTACGGAGGCAGAAAAGAGAGGTGCAGATGCACTTTTACTCGTATCTCCGTACTATAATAAAGCAACACAGAAAGGATTGTTCCTTCATTTCAAGGCAATCGCTGATTCAGTTAACATACCTATTATTCTTTACAACATTCCCGGACGTACCGGTGTTAACATTCAGCCTCAGACAATCGTTAAGTTATGTACAGAGGTTAAGAATATTGTAGGTGTTAAAGAAGCAACAGGAGATCTTAGCCAGACAGCCAGACTTTCATATCTCGCTAAGGGCAAGGTAGATATCTACTGTGGCGATGACAATCAGACACTTCCTTTCTTATCAGTTGGTGCTAAGGGTGTTATCTCAGTTCTTTCCAACATAGCTCCCGAAGATGTACATGATATGTGCGAGAAGTTCTTCGCAGGAAAGGTTGATGAAGCAAGAGAGATGCAGATTAAGGCTATTCCTCTTATCGACGCACTCTTCAGTGAAGTTAATCCTATCCCTGTAAAGAAAGCCATGAACTACATGGGATGGTGCAATGATGTATACAGATCACCTCTTTGCACGATGGATGAGACTAAGGCCGAAGCTCTTAAAGAAGAAATGAAAGCTTACGGATTATTGTAATTAAACGTAAAAGATTTAAGGGCACCGATTTTTCGGCGCCCTTAATTTATGCACACGCTCGCATATGGAAATTTGCTTCTTCGAAGCATGCGAGCGGCGCAACGAGTAAATGAGACAAAGTCTCATTACTCGATTGTAAATAAAAAGGAGAATATAAGAATGATTAGAGTTATTATGCACGGATGTAATGGCAGAATGGGACAGAATATCACCAGACTTGCCAAAGAAGATAAAGATATTGAGATAGTTGCAGGTATTGATCCTTTTGATGAAGGAAAGAATGATTATCCTGTATTCAAGACAATCTCTGATTGTACGGTTGATGCAGATGTAGTAATCGACTTTGCTCTTGCTACAGCAGTAGATGGACTTCTTGATTACTGCTTGGCTAAAAATCTTCCTGTAGTTTTATGTACAACAGGTCTTAATGATGACCAGCTTAAGAGAGTAGAAGATGCTTCGAAGAAGATTGCAATTCTTAAGTCCGCAAATATGTCTCTTGGTATAAACTTACTTATTAAATTGTTAAAAGAAAATGCTCCAGTTCTTGCAGAGGCAGGATTCGATATTGAGATAGTTGAAAAGCATCATAAGATGAAAAAAGATGCGCCCAGTGGAACTGCATTAGCACTTGCTGACAGCATTAATGCATCTATGAATGATAAGTATACATATGTATATGACAGATCTCCTCGTTCAGAGGCAAGACGTGAGAGCGAGATTGGTATCTCAGCTGTTAGAGGCGGTACAATCGTTGGTGATCATGATGTAATTTTTGCCGGTGAAGATGAAGTTATTACATTCAGCCATACTGCATATTCAAGAGCTGTATTTGCCAAGGGAGCTATCAGTGCAGCTAAGTTCCTTGCTGGCAAGGGAGCAGGATATTACTCAATGCTCGATGTGGTTAATTGCTAAAAGGTGAGCGCATATGTATTTCAGACCTTGTATAGATATACATAATGGAAGCGTTAAGCAGATAGTCGGTTCTAGTCTATCTGATACTTCGACTGTGTCTGAAAACTATGTATCTGATAAGAATTCTGCCTATTATGCCAAGCTTTATGCTGATAAGGGCCTAAAAGGTGGACATGTAATAATCCTCAACAAGATTGGTACTGTCGAATATGAGGCTTCAAAAGAAGCGGCTCTATTGGCAATTAAGACAACTCCTAATCTTTTACAGGTTGGAGGAGGAATCAATGATGAAAACGCGGCATCTTTTATAAAAGAAGGAGCATCACATATTATTGTTACATCCTATCTGTTTGAAGATGGTGAGTTATCATTTGACAGGATGAAAAAACTCAGAGATGCAGTTGGTAAAGAACATGTGGTTTTTGACTTATCTTGCAAAAAAGTAAATGACTCATATTATATAGCAACCAACAGATGGCAGACAGTTACAAATACATGTCTTGATGTTGAGATGTTATGTAAACTAGAAGAATTCTGCGATGAATATCTTATCCATGCAGTCGATGTAGAGGGCAAGAGCAATGGTCCCGAAAAGGACTTGATTAAAGAATTATCCTCATATAATGGCAATAAGATAACATATGCCGGAGGAATCAGGTCGATAGATGATATTGAGACAATCAATGAATTGTCAAATGGTAAGATGGATTTTACTATAGGATCTGCACTAGATATATTTGGAGGCGAATTGTCTTTTGTGGATATTGCAGATAAGTATTCCTACAGATAGGATAGAGTTTTAGAAGATTAAAAAACAGGTTATATACAAAAGTAAAAGGACCGTTTATCACGGTCCTTTTTGAATCTCGTTAAATCTTAATCGTATTACTAAACTGCTTTCTATATTAAAACAATATATTAAGGCACATTTATAAATGACTAATTATAACTTGGTTACATTAACTGCCTGAACGCCCTTGTCACCTTCGACTACTTCGAACTCAACAGCAGCACCTTCTTCAAGAGTCTTGAATCCATCAGAAACGATTCCTGAGTAATGAACGAAAATGTCCTTGCCGGATTCGTCGGAAATAAATCCGTAACCCTTCTGGTTGTTAAACCACTTAACTGTACCTTTCATGTCGGCTACCTCCGTAAATATTTCGTTGCAAACGCAACGTATAAAGGATACCATAAATACCCCTTATTGTAAAGAAAAGAATAATTATTTCTGCAGTCTTTCAAATATCATTTCATAGCCATCAGAACCGTAATTTAAGGACCTGTTGACACGTGAAATTGTGGCTGTGGAAGCGCCTGTTTTTTCGACGATTTCCATATATGTTTTTTTGTCTCTAAGCATGGTTGCTACTTCAAAACGCTGGGAGAGTGAGAGAAGCTCATTGATGGTGCATAAATCTTCAAAAAACTTATAGCAGTCTTCCTTGGTCTCCATACATAAAATAGCGTCAAATAATGAGTCCATTGCTTCTGTTTTTAACTTAGGATTCATAATTCATCCTTTCCTCCGAATGTTTGAAAATTCGGATTGAATTCCCTTAACTTTAACACTTAAAAATTTTAACACTTTAGATTTTTAAAGTGTTTTGATTATATCACAGATAAATACGAGATTCAATGTGTAAATTCCTTTACTTTTTTTGTCCATTTTATTATAATATTTAATAGATTTTAAAAGGTTTTTGGATATTTTGCGGTCATTTTTCTGATCGAGTGGCGAGAGAGTATTTTATGGGTTCTAACAACAAAAAGGAATTTGATTATTCGGCCGAGGCCATTGAAGAAGTTTTGAATTCAATTCTTAATGATATGGGTGGCGTATTCAATATCAAGAGCGATGATATTCCGAATATCGACCTGTACATGGATCAGGTGCTTTCATTCCTTGATGAGAAACTCGAATATACTCAGAGGACAGAGCGTGATAGCGAAGAGAGAGTCTTTACCAAGACTATGATTAATAACTATGCGAAGAACGACTTACTTCCTCCTCCTGTTAAGAAGAAATATTCCAAGAATCATATAATGACCTTGATTTTCATATATTACTTCAAGAACTTTCTCTCTATTAATGATGTGAGAACGCTGATAGGCCCTATTACTGACAAGTATTTCGGGAATGAGGATAATAATGGCTTAGACAGTGTATACGACGGTATATTGGAACTTGGAGAAGAGAGAATCGGACATTTAAAAGAAGACATCCTTGATAAATACAAGGCTTCCAAGGAGGCTTATGACGGAGATGATTCGGACAGCGAGTATCTCAAGCTTTTCATGTTCATGAGTCTTTTAAGCTATGATGTATTTATTAAGAAGATGCTTATAGAACAGATAGTCGACGAGCTTAGAAATCTCGAAGGCGATGCTGAATCTTCCAATAAAAAAGAAAAGAGCAACAAAAAGAAATAAGTTGCTTTTTGTAAAGGGGTATTGGGATGAAAAAAGTTATTATTATTGGGGCAGGACCTGCAGGATTGACTGCAGGTTATGATATTCTTTCCAAATCATCGGATTACGAAGTTACAATTATCGAAGAAACACCTTATGTAGGTGGTCTGTGCGCTCGTAATGAGAATGATGACATATCATTCGATGCGGGCGGTCATATGTATATATCCGAGAATCCTAAGATTAATAAATTCTGGAATGCAGTTCTTCCTATGCAGGGTTCACCTTCCAAGGATGACCTTACACTTGACAGATACTGCAAGATTTCTAACGGCGGACCTAATCCCAATCAGGTCGACGACGTCTTTTTATCACGTGAAAAAAATACAAAAATATATAAGGACGGCAAGTTTTATGACAACCCTGTTAAGCTTAACAAAGAAGCTATTAAAAACATGGGTCTTTCAGCATCTTTGAAGTCCAGTTTTTCTCAGAAAGGTGCTTCTGTATTTAAGCGAAAAGAGAAGAGCCTTGAAGATTATATGATTAACCGTTACGGTAAGGAATTATATAATCTTTTCCTTGAGGAATATGTAGATAAGGTTTGGGGTAAGCATCCTTCAAGAATCTTTTCCGAATGGGGAGATATTGCCTGCAAGGATTTGATTGCTCCGGTTATTAATGTTGAGAAAAATTCCGGTAAGTGCAATAAGACTGATGCTCCAAATGCGCTTAGATATTATTATCCCAAGTACGGATCATATCAGCTCTGGGAATCATGTGCAGACAGATTCATAGAAATGGGAGGAAGCGTACATAAGAATTGTAAGGTTACAGGTATTTATCAGGCTAACGATAAGATACTCAATGTAAAGTGTTACGCTGACGGAGATGAGTTCAACGTGCCTTGTGATTATCTTATTTCTACCATGCCTTTAAGAGACCTTGTATTGTCAATGAATGATATTGACGGTCATACACATCTTGCTGCAGAGAATCTTTGCTATAGAGGATTGGTAAGCGTTAATGTCGAGTTGTCAGATATTTTATGGAAGAATACTGACTCGGATATTAAGACTGTTAATAATATAATACCTGATTCGGTTATCTATATTGATAATCCTAATGTTAAGGTTGCAAGAATTCAGATATACAATAACTTTTCACCATATCTTAACAGAGACGATCATTACGTTACACTCGGTCTTAACTACTATTGTAACGAGGGTGATTATTACTGGAATCTTAATGACAGAGATTTCAGAAAGCTTGTTGAGAGCGAGTTAATCAAGCTTGGAATTATCAGAAACAATCAGTGGATTATGAAGTACTCCACAGTTCGTTTTAACAAGGCATTCCCTTGCTATTATGACGGATATGAGAATGTTGAAGCGCTCAAGAAGTTTGTAGACGGCTTTGAGAATCTTTATTGTATCGGACGAAACGGACAGCACAGATTCTCCAATGTTGAACAGACTATGAATACCTCTTTTGAGTGTGTTAAGAATATTCTTAACAATACCAAGAATAAAGAGAATGTATGGACTGTTAATGATTGCAATGAAGGTCCTGAGTCGGAGAAAGTATATAACTCTGCATTATTATCGGGAGAGGGTGAATACAGAGGAAATTACGTTCCCATTCAGAAGAAGATTGAGAACAATAAGAGTGAAGACTCTGAATATGTTCCGCCCAGACGAATGAGACGTCCCATGATGACACCTATTAAGAAGGCTGACCCTGAAGGTAAGCTTTCCGAGGCTGTTGTTCTTGATAATTCAGTTGTTATTGCAGCAAGACCGGGAGTATCGATTCCTATTGATCCCAATATGGAACCTGTTATTCCTATGGATCTTGAATCGTCTAGAAAAGACGAGGTATTAGAGGCTGTAGAAGCACCTGTAGCTGAGACAGTTGCTGAGAAGGTTAAGACAGAAACAGTTCCTGAAGCTCCTAAAGCAAAGGAAGTTCGTGAAGTTGCCAAGTCTGAGGAGACATCAGAAGTTGTTGATGTATACAGAGCAACTTCGGCACCTGTGCCTCCTATGCCTAATTCATATAAACCTGAGAATTCTTCAGAGAATAAAAACGAAGATAATGCTTCGGAGACTCCGAGACCTACTCCCAGATTGAGAAGACGCAAGATGTTTACTCCTGTTAATCAGGAGGCACCTAAAGAGGTTGAGCAGCAAGCAGTAGAAACTCCTAATGTAGAAACACAAGTTACAGAAGCGCCTAAGGCAGAAGCACCTGTTGTTGAGGAGACTAAGTCTGCATCCGTAGTTGAAGTACCAGAGATGCCTAAGGTTGCTACAGTTGCGGAAGTTCCTTCAATGCCTAAAGCAGTTGTTCCTGCAGAAGCTGATACTTCAGAAGTTCCTGAAAATGATGCTTCTGCTGCACACAGAATTCCTACGATGGAAGAAGTTAAAACTTCTTTGATTTTCCCTAATTCTGTTAATGCACCTTCATACAGAACAGTAAGTAATAAGGGTGTTGCGGTTGTAGAACCTTTTGAAGCAAAAGTTAAAGAGAAAGTTGATGAGATAAATGCTGCAAATGAAAAAGCGGCACCTAAAAAGATAGATTCCGATCTTTCGGCAGAGAATTCCAACTCGGTTAAGATATCCAAGGTTGTTGATCGTGCCGGTAGTGCCCTTGTGACCAATCAGAGCGGTCCCAAGATTGAGTATGACTATATGTCTACCAAGAATGCATTCTCGAAGAAGACCGTGTTTGGCGATGAAGACAGATTCAATGAAGAGTCTACTTCCAAACTTAAGAAGCCTACAGGACCTATTCCTGAGTTTGCGAAGGTTCAGAAATTCAATTCTGATATTGAATGTGATAATGCATTGTCTGTTCCCGGAGAAAGATTTATAAGCAGAGAACAGGCTAAATCCAGTACGTTTTCATCTTCACCTGTTTCATTCTCTAAGGCTTCTAATTTTGCAGAAGGAAACGATGTAGATAAGGCTAATCCTCATGAGAGAATAATTCAAAAAGATGAGAAGGGCTCAGAGAGAGTTGGACTTAAGCGTGCTTCATCTTTTGTTGATGCTGCAGATGTTAAGGTTATCGAGAGACCTAATGCTAGAGAAGATATGCTTAAAGAACTTCACGGCGAAGGTGAAGTTGATGAGTTAGGACTTGGCGGATTCGGATTAAATAAGCCTGAGAAAACTAAACTTCAATTTGCTGTAACAAAAGAAGAACCTAAAGTTGTTGAAGAAACAATCGAAGAAGTTCAACAAGTTGAAGAAGTAGTTGAAACTATAGCTGAACCCGTAGAAGAAATTGTTGAAGCTGTAGTTGAGCCTGTTCAAGAAACTATTGAGGCTGTTGAGGAAACTGTTGTTGAAGAACCGGTTGAAGAAACTGTAGAAGAACCTTCTTCATACAATGATATTGATGATTTTGAGGTTCAGAGTGATTATGCTTCTGAGCTTTCTGAACAGTACGCTTATGTAGAGCCAGTTACTTATGCTGATGATATTTCAGATGTTGAGTCTGCAAGAGAATACGAAGAAGAAACTACTGAGGAAGTTGAAACATCTGAAGATATTACAGAGGAAGTAATAGAAAAAACTGTAGAAGAACCTGTAGAAGTTGTAGAAGAATCGGCTGAAGAAACAGAAGTTATTGAAGAAGTAGTAGAAGAAACTACTGAGGAAATAATTGAAGAACCAGAAATAGATGAAGAGACTATCGAGGAAGAAACTACTGAAGAATCAGTTGAAGAAACAGTAGAAGAAAAAATCACAGAAGATACTGTTGAAGAAATTGAGGCTTCAAGTGCTGATAAAGAAGCATATGAAGAACTTCTTGAGTATGAAACTGAGAAAGATGCTGAGATAGTTGATTACAATGAAAAGACTGCTGAGATAGTTGAAGCTGCTCAGGAAGAAGATGACGACAGTCTTTCCAAGATTAATGAGCAGGCTGCAAGCCGTGCTATTGTTAAGCCTTGGAGCAGCAAGTATCATGGCAGTGCTGAACCCGAAGTCAGAGAAGTTATTGAAGAAACTAAGGAAGAAAAAACTTCTAAAAATATCAATGAAGCTCATAACTTCTTTGGTAATACAGGAGTGGACAATTATCCTAGAGTTCGTCTTAATGAAGATGGAAATTTAGAGAAGAAAGAAGAACTCAAAGAGCATAAAGAAGAGAAAAAAGAATCCGGTATGCACATTATCAAGGAATCCAATCCCAATTCTCTTGTTGGTGCAACCGATAGATTCTCTACAGAACTTATTAAGCGTGACGTTATTGAGGAAGACGAAGGATTTACAATCGACAGAGGTCCGATTCCTCTTAAGAAGAAGTCAAAGCATAAGTTCAATCCTTTCTTTGGTAAGAAAGATAAGCCTGCCAAGGGAGGCATATCTTTAGTTGACGAGCCTTCAACATCTGAACCTGAAGTATCTGCATCTGTTGAGAATACAGTTAAACCTGCTCCGATAGAAGAGCCCGTATTTGAAGAACCTGTATTCAACAAGCCTGTGGTTGAGACTCCTGTTGAGAAGATTGTTGAAGAACAGCCTGTTGCTAAAAAGATTGAAGTTCCTGTATTTGAAGAAACTAATATAGATAATTCTGAATTAGAAGAGCCTGTATTTGAATTACCTAAATTCGTTAAGAGTTTTAAAGATAAGCCTTCTTTTGAAAAGACACCGGAAGAAAAGGCTGTTGATGATTTAATTGCTTCAGATGTTTTGGATGATAAATATGTAGATGAGAAGTTAACTGTTGAAAACATCTTATCCGAATCATCTGAAATAGAAGATGTTGTTGAGACACATATTGAAAATGAAGTAGTTGATGTTCCTACAAGCGATGCTCAGGATGGTTCAGTTGATGCAACAGAGGAAACAGAAGAGGTTGTTGAAGAGACTAAGAGCGTAGAAGAACAATTTGATGAATTTATGGCTCAACTCGATGAAGAACTCGGATTAGCTCCTGCAAAACCTGCTTCTAATGTTAAGGCGGAAACTATAGTTGAGAAAAAACCTGAACCTGCTGTTCAGAATAAACTTGAGGATATTATTGAGAAGAAACCTGTAGTTACAGCAGAAAAGGTAATTGAGGATCCGGTTCCTGTTCTTCCTGAAATTAAGGAAGAACCTAGAGTAGATTCATTTGTTAATGCTACCAAGTCTGACTTTAACGAAGCTAAATCTGTTTCAGAAACTAAGACAGATAACTTTACAAGTGCGACTCCTAAACCGGCTGCTCCTGTATATAAGGATAAGAATGATTTCCTTAAGAAAGAGATTGATACTTCTATAGTATTTAAGAACGCTAGAGTTATTAAAACCACCAAGATATCTCATATGAAGGAAGAAGAACCTCAGGAGATTAAGCGTGAGAAGGTATATTCTGACAAGGAAAAAGTCATTGCTGTTATTAAGAATGGTGAGTATATTCCTGTAAAAGATACTGTAGAAGAGAAGGAAGCTCCTCAGGAGAAGAAACCTGCTTCAACAGGTAAGTCCAAGCAGTCCAGAAAGAAGAGAAAGAACAATAAGTCTTCAAATAATAAGGCTAAGGAAACTGAAGAGGACTATGTCGGGACGCCCATAAGTGTGATGCTTGATGCCAAGGAAGCTGCAGAAATGCAGGCACCTCTTGAAAATCCAGTTAGACGAGATAGAAATTACTATAAACATAACTAGATTTTAAATCATATTATTTTATTTAATTCCCCTTTTATTGGATGTAAAAAGTCTAATAAAAGGGGTATTACTTGTTTAAATTATTATATTTATTATTGATCATCGATTTAGTAACTGTTTTTGCTTGAACTATTGGATATGAATTATAAATGTAAAAATAGAGGTAAGTGATTTTAAAAATATGTTGACAAAAGAAATAAAATGCGCATAATATATTAACGTATGTAAACATTAATTCCACCGTGTCAGGATTTAATGTGTGAGAATATTTAATGGAGGTGTAGGTCTTGGCTAATATCAAATCTGCAAAGAAGAGAATTGAAGTTTCCGCAAGAAACGCTGAAAGAAATAAAGCTATCCGTTCAAGCGTTAAGACAGCAGTTAAGAAAGTATACGCTGCTATCGATGCTAATGACAAGGACGCAGCTAAGGCAGCATTAATCAATGCTACCAGCGTTATCGAGAAAGCTACTTCCAAGGGCGTATATCATAAGAATTACGCATCAAGAAAAGTTTCTCGTTTAAGTCTTGCTGTTAATAAAATGAACTAATTTATATTTTTATGAATGATTAACTCTTCCATACCGTCATGTGGAAGAGTTTTTTATTTGCATTAATATGTATTTCTTTGTTATAATTCATAGGGTTTTAAAGATAAGAAATAAAAAGTATTATTAGTAGTAATATAGTAAAGAAATAAAAAGTGTTTATATAATTCTTTTAACTTATTTTTGTTCATTATATATTTTCAAGAATTAAACACTTATAGGTGAAATAATGACAGATCAGAGTAAGATTAGAAATTTTTGTATAGTTGCGCATATAGATCACGGTAAGTCCACGCTTGCGGACAGAATCATCGAGAGCACCGGTCTTTTGACAAGTAGAGAGATGCAGGACCAGGTTCTTGATAATATGGATCTCGAGAGAGAAAGAGGTATTACAATCAAGTCCCAGGCGGTACGTACTGTATATAAGGCTAAGGATGGCAATGAGTATATCCTTAATCTTATAGATACTCCGGGCCATGTTGACTTTAACTATGAGGTCAGTAGATCGCTTGCTGCGTGTGATGGTGCAATCCTTGTAGTAGATGCTGCTCAAGGTATTGAAGCACAGACACTTGCTAACGTGTATCTTGCTCTTGATCATAATTTGGATGTTTTTCCTGTTATTAATAAGATTGATTTACCCTCTGCTGAACCTCAGAGAGTTAAAGATGAGATAGAAGATGTTATTGGTATAGAAGCTCAAGATGCACCTTTGATATCTGCTAAAAATGGCATTGGTATTGATGAAGTTCTTGAGGCTGTTGTTAATAAGATACCTGCGCCTAAGGGAGATCCGGATGCTCCTCTTAAGGCTTTGATTTTTGATTCTATCTATGATTCCTATAAGGGTGTAATTGTATTTTGCCGTCTTATGGATGGTCGTATAAAAAAAGGCAGCCAGGTTTTGATGATGGCAACCAAAGCTACATGCGAAGTTGTAGAGGTTGGAACTTTTGGCGCCGGACAGTTTATACCTTGCGATGAGTTATCAGCCGGTATGGTTGGATATTTTACTGCTTCTATTAAGAATGTAAGAGATACTGCAGTCGGTGATACAGTAACTGAAGCAAAGAATCCTTGTAAGGAGCCTTGCCCTGGCTATAAGAAAGTACAGTCGATGGTTTACTGTGGTGTATATCCTGCGGATGGTGCTAAGTATCCTGATCTTCGTGATGCGCTTGAGAAGCTTCAGCTTAATGACGCTTCTCTTAACTATGAGCCCGAGACATCAATTGCTCTTGGATTTGGTTTTAGATGCGGCTTTTTAGGACTTTTACATCTTGAGATTGTGCAGGAAAGGCTTGAGAGAGAGTATAATCTTGATCTTGTTACAACTGCGCCCGGCGTTGTATATCATGTTCATACGACAGATGGCGAGATGATAGAACTTACCAATCCGTCAAACCTTCCTGATCCTTCAATGATTGATTACATGGAAGAGCCAATTGTTTCTGCTGAGATTATGGTTACCACTGAATTCATCGGTTCCATTATGGAATTATGCCAGGAAAGACGTGGCAGATATCTTGGTATGGAATATATGGAAGAAACTCGTGCTTTACTTAAGTATGAGCTTCCTTTGAATGAGATTATTTATGATTTCTTCGATGCACTTAAGTCCCGTTCCAAGGGATATGCATCATTTGACTATGACCTTAAGGGTTATGAGAAGTCAGAACTTATCAAACTTGATATTTTGGTTAATCATGAAGAAGTCGACGCGTTATCTTTTATCGTTCATAAGGATACTGCTTATGAGCGTGGAAGAAAGATGTGCGAGAAGTTAAAAGAGGAGATTCCTCGTCATCTTTTTGAAGTACCTATTCAGGCTGCGGTCGGTGGAAAGATAATTGCACGTGAGACGGTAAAGGCATATCGTAAGGATGTGCTTGCCAAGTGCTACGGTGGAGATATTACACGTAAGAAGAAACTTCTTGAAAAGCAAAAAGAAGGCAAGAAGCGTATGCGCCAGGTTGGTAATGTTGAGATTCCTCAAGCTGCTTTTATGTCAGTATTGAAACTTGACGATAAGAAGTAAAACCATGAGAAAAATCGGTGTTTATATACATATTCCGTTTTGTGTAAAAAAATGTAATTACTGTGATTTTAATTCAGGTCCTTATTCTGTTGAGATTCAGCAAAAGTATGTTGATTCTCTGTGTAAGGAAATGATTGCGAAATCGCAGTTTTTTTCTTGCTATCAAGTCGATACAGTATTTATTGGCGGTGGAACGCCAAGCATTATTGATGCTCAGTTGATTGGAAAGATCTTTGACACGCTGAATAAGTATTATCGTGTGTCTAATGATGCTGAGATTTCTATAGAATGTAATCCCGGAACTTGTAATGAGGATAAACTTAAGCAGTATTTATCCCTAGGAATTAATAGAATTAGTTTCGGTCTTCAAAGCACCGATAACGATCAATTAGCAGTTCTTGGAAGAATTCATAGGTATGAAGACTTTTTGAAGAGTTATAATGATGCTCGTTCAGCTGGATTTACTAATATCAATGTTGATTTAATGGGGGCTATACCTAATCAGAATCTTGAGTCTTTTAAAGAAGGACTTTTGAAAATAAAAGGATTAGGTCCTGAGCATCTTTCCATTTACAGTCTAATTATTGAAGAAGGTACTCCTTTTTATAATATGAATCTGAATCTCGCTGATGAGGATGAAGAAAGAGAGATGGTTCATATTATTCCAAGTATTTTAGGTGATGAATACCATCAATATGAGATATCCAATTATGCTAAGAAGGGGTACGAATGTAAGCATAATATAAAATATTGGAAGAGAGATGAGTATGTAGGATTTGGAGTATCGGCGGCATCGCTTTTATCTTTTGATTTAATATCAAATAATAGTCATGATGATAAGAGAAAAATAGATAATAAAAATAATAAATTAAGTAATCTTTTTGATAAAGAACAGATTTGTATTGAACCCTCATATAGATTTAAGAATATTTCCAGTGTTAAGGATTATATAGACTACGATGGTGATTTAGTAAGACTGAACGATGAAAGAGAATGCTTAGAGCAATCTGATATTGAATCGGAGTACATCTTTTTAGGACTAAGGATGAATGAGGGTGTATTGATATCTGATTATTCGAAGAGATTTTATAAGAATATTTTTGATGAATATGATAATGCGGTTAATAAGCACATTGAGAACGGGCTTTTGATTCGAGATGGAAATCAACTATATTTATCTGAGAGAGGCAGGGACTTAAGTAACTACGTTTTTAAGGATTTTGTGTAATCTTTGGGTCTTTAACAAGATGCTTGGCCGACGAGGTTTCTTTTATAATAGTTTTATAATTAAAAACTTGAAAGATTGCTTGTAAAAAGGTATAATTAATAAGTCGCAGTGACTTGTGACTAATCTTATAATGTAACGAGAAGGGGCATTTAATATGGTTAAAATCGAAGAAGTATTACAGGTTGCAATGGACTCCAGAGCGTCAGATATTCATTTGACAGCAGGACTTCCTCCTAAGATGCGTGTTAACGGACATCTTTTGAACATGGATTTCCCTATTTTGAAGCCTGAAGATACAATGGATATAGTTGGTCAGATTATGACCGAGCATCAGACACAGATGTTCGAGGATCGTGGTGAGATAGATATGTCATTCGCGGTTACTAACCTTGGACGTTACCGTGTTAATGCATTTAGACAGAGAGGTTCTGTAGCGATGGCTCTCCGTGCTGTTAATACAGTTATCCCTACACCTCAGCAGTTGGGTGTTCCCAATGCGGTTGTAGATCTTTACAACCGTAAGAGAGGACTTGTTCTTGTAACAGGACCTACAGGTTCAGGTAAGTCAACAACACTTGCTTCGATTATTGATAAAGCTAATAACAACAGAGATGCACATATCATTACTCTTGAGGACCCTATTGAATACTTACATCTTCATAAAGTTGCGATGGTTAACCAGAGAGAGGTTGGATTCGATACAATGAGCTACGCTAATGCACTTAGAGCTGCTCTTCGTGAGGATCCAGATATCATCCTCGTAGGTGAGATGCGTGACTACGAAACTATTTCCGTAGCCGTAACCGCAGCCGAGACCGGTCACCTTGTATTATCAACACTCCATACAATCGGTGCTGCTTCTACTATCGACCGTATTATCGACGTTTTCCCTCCTCATCAGCAGCAGCAGATTAGAGTTCAGCTTGCTAACGTTTTGGAGGCAGTTATTTCTCAGCAGCTTATTCCTACAGCAGACGGACGTTCTCGTGTTGCAGCATTTGAAGTTATGCTTGGTAACCATGCTGTTAGAAACCTTATCCGTGAAGGTAAGTCACACCAGTTACAGTCAGTAATGCAGACCAACAGAAAGATGGGTATGATTACAATGGATGAAGCTCTTACTCAGCTTTATCTTGAAGGTAAGATTGACCAGGAGAACGTAGTTCAGTTCGCTCAGGATCCTGTTGGTATGATTCAGAAACTTGGATTAAAGGGAGTACAGGCTCCTGTATAATTGAATTTTATACCGCGAGGTCGGTTATAGATTCTAGTTGGCCGTTCAAGGCTGACAATTACGGGCCGGGGGACTCTTCCCTGGCCCGTCGATTCTTTCGAATATTCAGATTTTCATTTTCGTATTAAGTTATCCAATCTTAAAATTTTTGTCTAGACTTATTTAGTAAGTATTGAATCTTACGTATCTTTTGATATGTCTTATATTAATATTTATTAATATATGATACTCAAATCACATTTGTTCTAGAAAATAATAACTTTATTCTAGGATATAACTAAATATCTTAAATTCTCTATTTTCCCATTAATATTTTGATTTTGATTATATTTCTTTTCACATAAAAATATAGATTTTGATTTTTTTGTTTTGATGATAATACATTTACTATTTGAATTATTTGAGATTAATTTAGAAAGGATATTTTATGGTTAGTATTGTTTATTCGGGTACTGTGTATGGACTTAACAGTCATATTATTCGTGTGGAGACGGATGTTTCGTACGGCCTTCCGACTTTTGATATGGTTGGAATGCTTAATTCGGAAGTAAGAGAGGCAAAAGAGAGAGTAAAAGTTGCGCTCAAGAACAATGGATATACTATGCCTCCTAATAGAATAACTGTAAATCTATCACCGGCAGATATTAGGAAGTCTGGTACGAAGTTTGATCTTCCAATCGCTGTATCGTTATTGATTGCTTTAGGAGATGTTAAGCAAGAAAGCGTTGATAGTACCCTAATGTTAGGAGAATTAGGGTTGGACGGGGACTTGCGTTTTGTTAAAGGTGTATTGCCGATAGCCATTAGGGCTAAAGAACAAGGAATTAAGAGAATAGTTCTTCCAGAATCGAATGCTAAAGAGGCGGCATCTATAAAAGGAATAGAAGTCTATGGAATGAAGTCACTGGAAGACGTAATCAGTTTTCTTAAATATGATGGTGATTTGAAAGAAAATGGATTCGAAAAAACGATTATAGATATCAACGAATTGTTCGAAAGCAAAATTGATGAATATGAAAATGATTTTAGTGAGATTAATGGTCAATTAGAACTTAAGAGAGCGTGCGTAGTAGCTGCTGCAGGATTTCATCATATGCTAATGGTTGGTCCACCGGGATGCGGTAAAACTATGGTTGCGAAGAGGATTACATCAATTCTTCCACCACTTTCATATGAGGAGAGTCTAGATGTGAGTATGGTTCATTCTGTAGCAGGAAATATTAAAGAATATGATTCTCTAGTAACTAAACGCCCTTTTGTAGCGCCTCATCACACGGTTACTGAGCAAGCTTTTGCCGGAGGAGGGAAAATACCAAAGCCAGGAATTATTTCATTAGCACATAGAGGGGTTCTTTTCTTAGATGAAGCTGTTCATTTTGACAGAAGTGTGTTGGAAATATTGAGACAACCTTTAGAGGACAAAAAGATTGTTATATGTCGTAATACGGGAAGTTTTGAGTATCCAACAGATTTCATGCTTGTTGCAGCGATTAATCCATGCCCTTGTGGGTTTTATCCGGATAAGAATAGATGCAGGTGTAATGATGCTCAAATTCAGAAATATATTAATAAGATATCTGGACCTATTTTAGATAGAATTGATATATGTGTTCAGACTAAGAAGCTTGAATACAATAATCTTCGCTCTAATGATAAAGTTGAACAATCGTCCGAAGAGATGAGACAGAGGATTATGGTTGCTAGAAGAATGCAGGAGAAGAGATTTCAAGGAACTGATTTGAGATTCAATTCTGAAATGAAAGTTAAAGATATTGAGTTGTATTGTGGATTAAGCATGAAAGATGAGGCATTTTTTGAGAGAGCATTTAATACTATGAATTTAACAGCGAGGTCATATCATAAGATTCTCAAAGTAGCGAGAACATTGGCGGATCTTGATGAGAGTGAGAATATCGAAAGAGTACATTTAGCCGAAGCGCTAAATTATAGAATGTCTGATTTTTATGAAAGAAGTTAATTGATTTGTTTAAATACAACTAAATAATTTACGTTAAATGCTTATGGGGGTAATTATGAATATTAGTAACGAAGATAAATATGCATATATATTTAAGAAATATGGAATAGGAAAATGTAAGAATAAGGAGTTATGTAAACTATTTCAAAATTATGAGACGATTATCAATCTGGATATCGAGAAGGTAATTGATTTTAGATTTAAAGAATATGAGATATATAATACCATTGCTTCAATAATGGAACCTGAAAAGCTAAATAAGATTTTGGTTGACATAAGAAGAAATAATACAAAATTTCTAACTGAAGCAGAAGAATACTATAAGAGGATCATCGATAATGGAGTTAATTGGACTCATTTATCTCGAGAAGATTATCCAAAGAATCTATACAACATTGTTGATCCTCCAGCGATACTCTTTTATAAAGGTAGACTTCCGGATGATAATAAGCCAAGTGTTGCAATGATTGGTGCGAGACAGTGCTCACTATATGGTAAACAGGTTGCAGAGACTTTTACTAAAGATTTTGCTTCGGAAGATATCCAAGTAATCAGTGGATTAGCTAGAGGAATTGACGGTATATCTCAACAAACTGCAGTTGATTATGATGGTGCAACTTTTGGAGTATTAGGTTGCGGTGTTAATGTAGTGTATCCACCTGAGAATACTGAATTATTTGACGAAGTATTAAAGCGTGGCGGATTAATAAGTGAATTCGAATTCGATGAACTTCCAATCAGGAGGTATTTCCCCTCAAGAAACAGAATAATATCAGGATTATCTGATGCAGTAGTTGTAGTTGAAGCTAGAAAGAAGAGTGGTACTTTGATTACAGTATCACAAGCTCTTGAACAAGGCAGAGATGTTTTTGCTGTACCAGGCAGAATAACAGATGGTTTATCAGACGGTTGTAATTTCCTGTTGGCTAATGGTGCGGGCATAGCTATATCGTCTGAAAGCGTGATTAATGAACTGCGAAACAATAGCTATAAGTATTCAGAATCTATCTGTGAAACTAACAATTTACAGTTTATCTTTAATCAAAATGACGAGGATAGAATATCCAAATCACAAATTGAAGATGAAGATGATAACGATGATTTGATGGATAAATCTCTAGATGAATTAATTATGCATTATTTGGATCAGGGTGATTTAGGAATTACTGATTTGGTAGCACTTCTATACGATAAACATCATTCATATGAAGATATTCTTACGACATTGATGGAACTAGAAGTGCAGGGTGCAATTATGAAGATTGGACCGTTGTATCGAAAAGTGTAACACAAAATGTGTTACAAAATGTGTTGCAAAATGTGTTACACAATTATATAATAAGGAGGAAGAATATTGAAGTTTGAATGGGATGCCAATAAAGAAAAACAAAATATAAAAAAGCATGATATTAGTTTTTCTGTTGCATTAAGCGTATTTTTTGATTTATATAGATTGGAATGGCTTGATAAAAGAAATAGCATATTTGAGGACAGGTTTATAACGATTGGATATGCTATCAAGGCAAATAAAATATTGTATGTTGTATATTGCGTTAGAGATGAATACATTAGAATAATATCTGCGAGAAATGCTAATAAAGTAGAAAGGAGAAATTATTATGATAGTAAGACACGAATTTGATTCGCCCCCTGATCTGACTGATGAAGAAAAAGAGATGATTGAAAGATCAAAGGATAAGCCTATTGTATATGATCGTTATTGTAGAAAACTAACGGACAAGGAACTTTCGGAATTCAGAAGGGCCTCAGAGATAAATCATGAGAGACGAAAGAGAGTAACTTTAACACTGCGCCTTCCTAAGAGTACAGTTGATAAGGCTAAATCGTTAGGGAAAGGTTACACGTCCGTTCTCAGTAGAATCCTTGAGGCTGCTTTGAATGACAATGAAATTTTGGAGAAGTATCTGTAATAGAGTTTCGTTTTTTAATTCTTCATTGTTTTATAATTATTTATTATGTATGATTTAAATTATTTTAAGAATAAATTGAATAATGAAATACAAATAGATATTCTTGATGAGATTGATTCTACTAATGAGGAAGCAAAACGCCGAATTGCTGATGGCGTTTACGAAGATTTTGTGCTTGTTGCTAGAATGCAAACTGCAGGCAAAGGCAGAAAAG
>JAEEQX010000108.1 GCA_016285575.1 Lachnospiraceae bacterium | reverse complement strand
AAAAGACGGATCAGTTCTTAATCACTGCTCCGATATCACTTGTAAAAGTTATCTTTGGTAAGTTCTTTGCACTCTGTGCAATTATGCTTGCATCTACAATTATTATTTCAGGTGGTGTAGGTGTTATATGTATTTACGGTTCAGTACCGGTAGGAGAGACAATCATATCATTAATTGGTTTCTTCTTATTTGGATGTGAATGTATTGCGATTGGTATGTTCTTATCATCTATTACTGAGCATCAGTTCCTTGCAGCTATATTTACATATGCTGTATATATCTTTACACTTCTTGTTCCCGGATTCTGTCAGTATGTATTCGGTGCGGACAAGATTATCAGCAAGATTTTCTCTGCAGCTGATATTTACAAGCCTTTTAACGGACTCATGACAGGTATTGTTGATCTTAACGATCTTCTCTACATTTTCTCCGTTATTGCTATATTCTTGATTTTAAGCTACAAGGTATTTGCGAGAAATTCAGTACAGCTTTCGGCTATGGGAAAGAACAGATTCTTTATCTCATCAATTCTTCCCTTTGTAATTATCGCAGGTATTGTTGGTCTTAATATTGGATGTACATACATTCCTACAAAATATACAGAATATGATTTCACAAGAAATAAATGGTTCTCTATCACTGATGACACCAAGGAACTTCTTAACGGTCTTGATCAGGATGTAACCATCTATGTTATTGCTTCTAAAGATACTGTAGATGATACTATTAAGCATTATCTTGATTCTTATGATTCAGAGTCCAAGCACGTTAAGATTGAGTACAGACCCACAACTGAGTATCCTGATTTCTACACTCAGTATATGGATTCAAGACCTTACTCAAGTACACTTATTGTTACCTTGGGCGAAGAGTTTACCGTTATCGATTACAACAAGATGTTTGACTATACATTCAATGGTTCCGAGTATTCAATTACAGGCGTTGATGTAGAAGGTCAGATTACATCAGCAATCAGCTCCATGCTTGCAGGAGATAACAAGCCTCATATATACCTTGTAAAAGGTCACGATGAGCTTACACTTCCTACATACACAGCCGATATGTTCAAGAAAGCTAACTTTGGATTTACAGAAGTATATCTCTACCAGGATGGTGTTCCTGAGAACTGTGATATGCTTATTGTTAACGGACCTCAGTCTGACTTTAGTGAGGATGAGATTAAGGCGATTAAGGATTACATCAATAACGGCGGAAAAGTTCTTCTTACCGCGTCAGCATCTCCTGATGCATCAGGCTGCCCTAATTATGATTCATTTATTGAAGAATACGGCGTAAGTCTTACAGAGGGATACATTATTGAGGCTGATTACAAGAATATGTACTCTATGCAGGAGCCCACAGCTATCGTTTTAAGCACTGCTGATTCTTCACCTTTTACACTTTCAGGTGATAAGAAATGTATCATTGATGTTTCTAAGGGATTCGAATATGACGAAGAAAACTTGCCTGAAGGCGTAAGCGTATCGGATATTTTTGTAACCAGTAAAGATTCATATGAAAAGAAAGTTGGCAACAAGATTCAGAAGACAGATGAAGATAAGGAAGGTCCTTTCTCTATCGGTGTATATATCTTAAAGAGAAATGATAACGGAGCAGGTGGAATTGCTTACATCGGTTCTCCTTTGTTCTTGGTATCCGAATATGATAATGCTGTATCTCATGGTAACAGTGACCTTGTAGTTGCTATCTGCAAGAGACTCATTGACAAGGAGACATCATCTACAATTCCTGCCAAGTCATTTACATATGAGTTCATTCATGTAAGCCCTGCAATGACAATATTCTATGTTGTTATTTGCTGCTTGGTAATACCTGTTTCACTTCTTATTGCAGGTATCGTAATAATGATTATCAGAAGAAGAAAATAATATGTCTGTTGATTTGCAAACACTTTGGACTGCAAAACTGAATAAGAAATATTCTATCGAAAACGTGCTTATTGAAAATAACACGGCCAGACGACTTGAAGCACTTGGTATTAATGAGGGTACACCTGTGTACCCTCTTACCAGAAAAAAGTCCGGCGCCATGGTTATCAAGGTACGTGGCACAAGACTTGCGATAGGTAAGAATATTTCTTCCAACATTGAGGTCAAGGAGGTTATCAATGAATAATCATCCTAATGGATTTCATGTTGCATTTGTAGGTAATCCCAACTGTGGCAAGACAACACTTTTTAACGCTGTTACTGGGTCTAAGCTCAAGGTAGCCAACTGGCCCGGCGTTACTGTAGAAAAAAAAGAAGGTACCGTAGAGTTTGAAAATGAGAAACTTATTCTTATCGATACTCCCGGTATCTATTCATTATCAACATATACCATCGAGGAGAAGGTTACGAGAAACTGTATCCTCGATGATGATATCGAAGTAATTGTCAACGTCGTTGACGCTTCCAATCTCGAGAGAAATCTCTATCTTACACTTCAGCTTCTTGAACTTGGTAAGCCTATTGTCATGGCTCTTAACATGATGGATGTGGTAGAAGAGAGAGGCATGGAAATTGACCTTCACCGTTTCCCGGAGATGTTATGTGACATACCTGTAGTACCTGTATCGGCCATCAAAAAGAGAGGCCTTGATATTTTATTGCATGCAATCGTTCATCATAAAGAAGCAGTTACTCTCGGTGAAGTATTTTCATATTCGGATGAACTTGAAGATAAGATTAGTAAGCTTGAAGTTATCATGGGAGCTAAGTATCCCAATCACTCATCAGCGAGATGGCATGCGATTAAGCTTCTTGAGGATGATGAGGAAGTTATGAGCGAACATCCCATAGACGTATCAAGAATCGTAGATAAGAGTTATGCCAGAGAGATTATTCAGGCTAAGTATTCATATATTGATGGAATAATAGAAGAGTGCTTATTCAACAAGGATGCCAAAGCGGCTCAGACTGATAAAGTCGATAAGATATTAACGCATCCTATTTTGGGTGTACCTTGTTTTCTCTTGATTATGGCAGTTGTATTTTTGCTGACATTTACTTTGGGTGATTTTATAAAAGGATATCTCGAGATACTGTTAGGCTTTTTACAGGATGGTGTGTCAGCAGCATTTGAAGCAGCTCATGTTGCAGAATGGTTAAAGGGTCTTGTTGTAGACGGTATCATTGCTGGTGTTGGCGGTATCCTTACATTTTTACCAAACATAGTTATTCTTTTTATCGCACTTGCTATTCTTGAAGACTCGGGTTATATGGCAAGAGTTGCATATGTTATGGATGGTATTATGGGTAAACTTGGATTATCCGGCAGAGCTTTCCTTCCGATGATTTTGGGATTTGGTTGTACTGTACCTGCCATCATGGCAACAAGAGCACTTGAGACAACCAAGGATAGAAGAAAGACCATGCTCATAACACCCTTTATGTCATGCTCGGCCAGACTTCCCATATACGTGCTGATATCAGGATTGTTCTTTGGAAAGCTCGCTCCATTGGTTAGCTTTTTGATGTATGTTTTGGGTATTGTTATTGCTTTACTTACAGCATTTATCCTTAATATTTTTGATAAGAATAAGAATACATATAACCTTCTTATAGAACTTCCGGAATACAAAAGACCCAACATGAGATCAATCAGAATATATGTATGGAATAAGGTTAAGGATTATCTTACAAAAGCCGGAACAACTATTTTTATAGCTTCCATTATCGTATGGTTCCTTCTTAATGTTGGTACCCATGGTTTTACAGAGAATGCATCGACTTCTTTTGCAGGATTCGCTGCACAAAAGATTGCTCCTTTGCTTGCTCCCTGCGGTCTTAATATGTGGGAATTTGTAGTGGCACTTATTGCTGGTATCTCTGCTAAGGAAGTAGTAGTAACAAGTATAAGCGTACTCTTTTCATCAGCAGCTGCAGGCGGAAGTCTTTTAGATGGTATTAAAAATGTCTATCCTATGTTTACTGCGGCCAATGCGCTTGCACTCATGGTATTTTGCCTTCTCTATACACCTTGTATAGCGACAATAGCGACTATCAAGAAGGAGAGTGAGTCCATAAAGTTTACGCTTGTTTCGATAGTTTTCCAGATTCTGGTTGCGTATGGTGTGAGTGCACTTGTGTTTAATCTTGCTCGATTATTTATCAGATAGTCGATAAGAAGCATTATCACACGCTTGTTCGATTTAAAAAATCTCCTTGAAATATGTTTTCATTTCAAGTAAAATAAGAATGCTGAATAAATTTTGACAATTATTTATCAATTGTCAATATAATTAAATAAATCTAGGAGGATTTAAAAATGGCAGTAAAAGTTGCAATTAATGGTTTTGGCCGTATCGGTCGTCTTGCATTCAGACAGATGTTTGGTGCTGAAGGATATGAAGTAGTTGCTATCAACGACTTAACAAAGCCTTCAATGCTCGCTCATCTTCTTAAGTATGATACAGCTCAGGGTGGATACTGTGGCGCTATCGGAGAGAACAAGCACACTGTATCAGCTGATGATGAAGCTAACACAATCACAGTAGACGGTAAGACACTTCAGATCTACAAGGAAGCTGACGCTAACAACCTTCCTTGGGGCAAGATTGGTGTAGACGTTGTTCTTGAGTGTACAGGTTTCTATACATCTAAGGAAAAGTCACAGGCTCATATCAATGCCGGTGCAAAGAAAGTTGTTATTTCTGCTCCTGCAGGTAACGATCTTCCTACAATCGTATTCAATGTTAACCACAAGACACTTACACCTGCAGACACAATCATTTCTGCAGCTTCTTGTACAACAAACTGCTTAGCACCTATGACTAAGGCTCTTAATGATTACGCTCCTATCCAGAGTGGTATCATGACAACAGTTCACGCTTACACGTGTGACCAGATGATC
>JAEEQX010000026.1 GCA_016285575.1 Lachnospiraceae bacterium | reverse complement strand
TGAAGATGGTTTATATTATTGTAATATAGCATCTGAACTCGAGGTAAGGATTACAGAGTTTTCTTCATCAATCAATCTTAGCGAATATGATGTGATAGTAGATTGCATACTTGGTACTGGTTTTCATGGTGAAGTACGTGGTACTGCCAAGGAAGCAATAGAAGCCATTAATAAGAGTAGTGCTTATGTAATCAGTGTTGATATAAACAGTGGTATGAACGGAGATACCGGCGAGGCTACACTGGCTGTAAAATCAGATTTGACTGTGTCTATAGGATATATAAAAAATGGACTAGTTACTGAGTCAGCTAAGAAATATATCTCGGATTTGGTTAATGTAGATATAGGAATAGTTTTAATTAATTAAATATGTATACAAAAAACTCTAATAGTAGTGTTAAAATATTGTATTAACTATAGAATTATTAGTCCGATATAGAGATTAGAGATAGTTTACATGGAGGTAAACGATATGATGACCATAGGAGAAGCAAGGAAGGCTTATTATCAACAATATCAAAAGTTTTCACAGGCTGCGCATGAGAAGCATGTTCTCAAGGAAGAGGCTGAAAAGAATGCTAAGCTTTTTCCTCATGAAGCTGATAAATTCAATGAAGAAGCAGCTACTCTTGAATTATCTTTCAACAAACTCGACAAGCAGGCAAAGGAATATCTGGATTATCAGAGTAAGATAATTGATCTTGAAGTAGCATACGCCAATATGGAAGTTGCTAAGCAGCAAAGTGAGGATATGCAAGAAGCCGGCGCTGATGAGATGAAGATTCTGGAGACGGCTCGACGTATCATGAAGGGTGATGTTGTTCCTCCTCAGGATGAAGAAAAGCTGATGAAGTATAACTTTAAGTTATATATGGCAGCTAAGAATATGGCTATTATGGCCAAAGAACATGAAAAGGATGATTCTCTCTGGGATGAAGAAGAGGCACCCGATGAGGAGAGAACGGATCCGATGGAGTATGCGGATTCACAAGCTGCTCCCGAAGGCGGTCCAAGTCTTGATCTGGAAGTGGCAGATGTGGATATATCCGAGTAATTGGATGTTTGTACGAAAAGTTAAATTTCTATGAATTGTTAGTGAAGGCGGTGTGAGAGCACCGCTTTTTTGATATAATTAGACATGTCTTACTTTTGTGTATGGGGAACATAGAAGGAAAGTATATGGCAGATAAAGAAAATATTTATAATGAAGAAGAATATAAAAAGCTCCTGTATCAGGTTCAACATGATGAACTGTTGGATATATTCAGCAGACGTTATGCCAAAGAATATCTGCGTAATGCATCAGACGTATGGAGTTGTGCTTCATTTATTGTAATTGATATTGAAGGATTTAAAAGTATCAATGCAACATATGGGCACGAAATAGCGGACGGAATATTGATTCATACAGCACTCAAGCTTAAGGCTCTTGCGATTGAAAACAAATGGATTCTTTCCAGGCACGGCGGAGATCAGTTCTTAATTATGTGTAATAAGACGCTGGATGAAGGACATCCTTACCTTAAGCTTATCAGAGATGTATTTGAAGAGCCTTTTAGGGCAGGAAGTATTGAATTCAAGGTATCTGTAGGTATAGGAGTAGCCAATGCCAATAATGTCTTGAACTTGGAAGAGCAGGTTGATAATGCTGAGGAGGCTATGCGTGTAGCCAAATCACTTGGCCACAATAAGACATTTTTCTATAGCGAAGAACTTCAGCAAAAGGCTGTTCAGGAAAAAATAATTCGTGAAAAATTAAGAGATGCGTTCGACAATGATGGCTTTTATATGGTATATCAACCCAAAGTAGATGCGCACGATTTATCGCTGTCAGGGTTTGAGGCTCTTATTCGTATGAAAGAGCCGGGCATGTTCCCTTCTCAGTTTATTCCCATCGCTGAAAAAAACGGTTGGATATGGCGAATCGGTCGTATGACTACAGAACTTGTTGTTAAGCAGCTTGCCAAGTGGAGAGATGAAGGACATGAACTATATCCAGTATCTATCAACTATTCGAGCAATCAGCTTAGTGACGTAAGTTATGTTCCTTTCCTCGAGGGACTTTTAAAAGAATATGATATTGATCCTAAGTATGTTGAGATAGAGATTACAGAAGGAGTACTTTTGGATCAGACCATTCGTGCCAATGAACTGTTCAAGAGATTGCAGGATATGGGTATCCGTCTTCTCATGGACGATTTTGGAACAGGATATTCTTCACTTGGATATCTTACCTACATACCTGTTGATGTAATCAAGCTTGATAAATCGCTGGTAGATAATTACCTTGTAGAAGGTAAAGACTCATTTATTAATGACGTAATCAGATTGGTTCATGATCTTGATAAACAGATGACTATCGAAGGTGTCGAGGAAGAATGGCAATACATGCGTCTAAAAGGTTTCGGTGCAGATACCATTCAGGGTTACTATTTCAGTAAGCCTCTGTCTGCGGATGAAGCAATTGTATATAAGCCGACTTTTGTAGACGTAAAAAAAGGGGAATAGTAAACATGGATTATGAGATAGTAATGGCTAGTGAGAGAGACAGGAGTGAAATCCTGTCTCTTTATCGTGCTCAGATAGGCAGAGAAGGATGTTTTTGGAATGAACATTATCCTAATGATGATACTATAGATTTTGATTTATCAAGAGATGCTTTATTTATAGCTAAGATGGATGGTAAGATTATAGGGGCCACATCGATAGAATATGATGAGGACGTCAATAAGCTTCCTTGTTGGAATAATGCATTGGAACCCGAGTGCGAATTTGCAAGGATATGTGTTGATCCCACCATACAAAATCGAGGCATCGGACGTATATTACTTGAATTTATTGCAGAAGAAATCAAAAGAAGGGGTTATAACGGTATTCATATAATAGTTAACAAGAAGAATACCAAGGCACTGAAACTCTATGATTCGTTCGGCTTTGTCAATGTCGGCGAGTGCTTCATGTATGATCAGGATTTTTGGTGCTATGAAAAAGATTTGAGATAATTCTTTTACTGCAGATTGTGAATAAGGGGAAAAGATGTCACGTACTGTAAAATATGACGCGTTTATCTCTTACAGACATTGTAAGCCTGATAGCGAGATTGCATCTAAACTTCATAAAAAACTTGAAAACTACAAACTCCCTAGAGAAGTGGCAAAAAAAGTTGGCAAAAAGTCTCTGAACCGAGTTTTTCGTGATGAGGCTGAACTTGCTGTATCCGATGATTTATCCGAGTCCATCGAAAAAGCAATCAGTAATTCAAAATATCTGATTGCTATCTGTTCTCCCGAATACTTAAACTCCGCATGGTGTATGAAGGAGATCGAAGCATTCCTCAAACATAGCGATAGAAAACATATCTTGCTTGTTTTGGCTGATGGCGAGCCTGTTACTTCGTTTCCTGAGATTTTACGTTACGATGAATTCGTAGAATTTGATGATGATGGAAAAGAGGTAACAGTAAAAAGACCTGTAGAGCCTCTTGCTGCTGATTGCAGAGGAGAGGATTCCAAGGAAAGAAACTCTAAGATTGAGACTGCCGTTCTTCGCCTTATAGCTTCCATGATTGGTGTTGGATATGATGATCTTAATCAGCGTCACAGAAAAGAGCAGAATCGCAAGCGTACCAGACGTACTCTTATTGCTTTTGGAATATTAGGATTATTCATAGCAGTATGTCTCTTTTTCCTTGTAAAGATTTCCAAGCAGAATGCAATTATATCTCAGAGATATTCCGATACATTGGCAGCGACGAGCGTTAATCTTTTAAGAGACGGAAAAAGAAAAGATGCGGTATATGTTGCCAGAATGGCTCTTTCAGGAAAGAAAGAGGAAGACTTTAGCGAATCAGCAACTCAGGCATTGGTTGATGCACTGGGAATATATTCAAGTCCTGATACACTCTCATGTGCTTCCGATATAATGTTACCTTGTTCCTTGAGCAGTTTTTCTGTATCGCCAAGCGGAAAATATATGTCTGTATTGGGCCTTGATAATATCAGATATGTTATTAACTCAGAAACCGGAGAGATTATTTTCTTTTATGATGATTACGGCTATGGAGACGTATGCTTTGATGGCGACAGGGGATTGGTATTTCAGAGAAAAAATGAAAATATAAGTTATTTTGATTTTGCTAATCTGTCCGAAACGGACCTTGGTATAGATGAAGGCAGATTCTATCCGGATGATAAAGGTCATGGATACGCAATAACCACATACGATGGAGTGTACTTATACAAAGGATGTAACGAAGAGGGAAGACTTGTATTTGAGACGGATGCGCCCTATATCTCCGAGAGATTTGATGTGCATACATATTATAATGAGGACGGAAGCAGAGTCTTAATATATATCTGGGATTATGATAACTCCATGACTTTTGCGTACTCATATGAATTTGATAATGCTTATCTATGTAGAGTGATATTGAATAATGATGAGATTGTATTTGACACATATTCAGATGGAGAATATATCTATTGGACTGAATCACCTTTTGGTGAACACTCAACTATATGCAGACAAAGAATTGATAATGCGTCAGAAACATATAGAGAGAGTTTAAATGATGATGTATACGGAATCATTGCATATTCCGGTATGGTCGTTGTATATGGCCAAAATAATTTAATCCTCATGGATAATAATTTGATTGAATTGGGTAGGATAAAAGTTGATTCATATCTTACCGGTACAATATCTAATGGGGATATATACGTTATCGAAGAATCAAAATCCGGTATACACAGGTTCCATGAAGGTGAGTATTCGTTCTACGAGATTGAAGAGCAAAACGGACAAATTCTGAGCATGAAAGAATACAGCAATAATGTATTATTTACCGGTGGAGTAGGAGAGAATCATATATCCACATATACGTTCCAGGATTCTGAGTATATTGATACTTATAATGATGATTGCGATGAGATAAGATATTATGATTATGATGATCCGTATAAACAAGAATTTAAATACCTTGTTTTAAATAAGGATAACAGCATAACTGAAGACAGAATATATGATGTTACTTTATGCGAGAACGCAGAAATCGGAATTATCCAATTATGGGATGGACAGGTTCGTATATATGACAGCAAAAAAGGTGAACTAATTAAGATCATTTATGCTATGGATGGTTTGGTTAACTCATTTTTCTATGATCAGAATAATGATTTCTATTACATTAGTGCCGATAATCTCGAAGTATACGATAAGCAATTCAGGAATATATATAGAATAGAGAAATGTAATCTATTAGGAATCGATCCTGCATCACATAACCCTGTGATTCAGACATGGCGAGATGGAAAATCATATTGCTATGTATTTACACCGTTAAAATATAATCGATTGCTTGAGTTGGCGGATGAATTCCTTGGAGATTTTGTGCCGGATGAGAGAGTGAGAGAAAAGTACAGTCTGGAACTGGAATAATTCAGATTTTACAATATATAATGTATTTCAAGAAAATTATATCTTTTATAAAAGCCCGTAACTACGGGCTTTTTTGATGCTTTAAAAAGAAAAATGAAAAAAATTCAAAAAATTTTATTTAACCTATTGACACGGTAGGTTGATGGTGTTATCATACGAAACATGAAATCAAGGAGGAAACACTAATGAGAAGATTTGAAAACATACTTTCAATGTGCATGTGTATGTGTCGAATGCTATTATCCCGAGCGAGCAGACTTACAGGGTGTATGGCTTGATGTCTACTGTCCGTAGGTCGGACGAAGATTGATGTCGCTCGGGATTAACGAATCTCGGGTTTTTTTATTGAAAAGAACCTATACACTAAAACACATTAAAGAAAAGAGGAAATAAAAATGAAAAACATAAGTATATTTAAGAAATTCGCAGCCACAGTTTTAACTGCCGGACTTACACTTACGGCTCTTACAGGCTGCCAAGGCAAAGTCGCCGAGAACAATAATGAGAACAACGGCGCAGGAGAAACTAAGGTATATAGAACACTTGATGAGATTAAGGAAAGCAAAGTAATCAACATCGGTGTTTTCTCAGATAAGAACCCGTTTGGTTATGTAGATGAGAATGGTAAGTATCAGGGTTACGACGTATACTTCGCAGAAAGAATCGGTCAGGACCTTGGAGTAGAAATCAACTACGTATCTACAGAAGCTGCAAGCAGAGTAGAGTACCTTGAGACAGGTAAGGTTGATATCGTACTTGCTAACTTCACAGTAACAGAAGAGAGAGCAGAGAAAGTTGACTTCACTCTTCCTTATATGAACGTAGCACTCGGTGTTGTATCACACAACGACAGAGTAATCACAGATCTCTCACAGATTACAGCAGATGATCAGGTAATCGTTATCTCAGGTACAACAGCTGAGACATATCTTGAAAAGAACTATCCTGATATTAAGCTTCAGAAGTTCGATACATATGCAACTGCTAAGACTTCTTTTGAAAATGGTACAGGCGTTGCTTGGGCTAATGATAACACAGAAGTTATTGCATACGCTCTTGAGAATGAAGGATACACAGTAGGTATCCCTTCACTTGGCAGCCAGGACACAATTGCTCCAGCAGTATCTAAGGGTAACACAACACTTGCTGAGTGGCTTAACGAAGAGACAATTAAGCTTGGTGAAGAAAACTTCTTCCATGCAGATTATGAAGCAACACTTATTGACACTTATGGTAAAGATTACGAAGATACACTTGTTGTAGAAGGTGGTAAAGTAGCAACAGCAGATGATAATAATGAAGATGCACTTAACATCGTTAATGGTAACGGTGAGACAATCAAGGTAGCAGCTACATCAGTACCTCATGCAGAGATTCTTGAGCAGGCTAAGCCCATCCTTGAAGAGTACGGTTATAAGCTCGAAGTTGTAGAATACAATGATTATGTTCAGCCTAACCAGGTTGTAGAGTCAGGCGAATTTGATGCTAACTATTTCCAGCATGTTCCTTATCTTAACAGCTTTAACGATGAGCAGGGTACACACCTTGTAGTTGCAGGTGAGATTCACTACGAGCCCTTCGGCATCTATCCCGGAACAAAGAAGAGCCTTGATGACTTAGCAGACAAAGATTCAATCGCAATTCCTAACGATACAACTAACGAAGCAAGAGCACTCTTACTTCTTCAGGACAACGGAATTATTAAGTTAAAAGAAGGCGCAGGCCTTACAGCTACAGTTAACGATATCACAGAGAACCCTAAAAACATTAAGTTCGTAGAACTTGAAGCAGCTCAGGTTGCAAGAGTAACTAAGGAAGTTGCATTCGTTATCTTAAATGGTAACTACGCACTTGAAGCCGGATACTCAGTAGGTAAGGATTCTATCGCATACGAATCATCTAATTCTGAAGCAGCTAAGACATACGTTAATGTAATAGCAGTTAAGGAAGGCAATGAGAACACAGATAAGATCAAAGCACTTGTTGCAGTATTAAGATCTGAAAAGATTAAGAAGTTCATCGAAGAAGAATATGACGGTGCAGTTATCTTCTACGAGAAATAATTATTGAAACGTTGTTTCAAATATCGGGCGGAGGGTTCAAAGCCTCCGTCCGAATTCCATGTTTGGGAGTATGAATAGATGAGTGAGATAGAGATTAAAAATCTAACTAAAATATTTGAAGTAAAAGGACATAATGTTGTTGCCCTTGATAATGTCAATCTTTCTGTAGAAAAGGGAGATATCTTTGGCATTATCGGTATGTCCGGAGCCGGAAAGAGTACACTGGTTAGAACGGTTAATTACCTTGAGAAGCCTACACAGGGCAGCATATTAATTGAAGGCACGGATTTATCAACACTTTCTGAAAAAGAACTTCGAATAAAAAGAAGAGATATTGGAATGATATTCCAGGGATTTAATCTTCTTGAACAAAAGAATGTCATAGACAATATTTGCTTCCCTCTTGAGATATCAGGAACAAAAAAGAAAGAAGCAAGAATTAGAGCCAAGGAATTGCTTAAGACAGTTAATCTTGAGGATAAGGAAAAAGCATATCCTTCACAATTATCCGGTGGTCAAAAGCAGAGAGTAGCAATAGCAAGAGCATTGGCAACTAATCCCAAGATTTTACTTTGTGATGAAGCAACCAGCGCTCTTGATCCCCAAACAACAGATTCCATATTAAAACTTTTAAAAGAGATTAATGAAAAACTAGGTATAACAATTCTAATCATTACACATCAGATGTCTGTAGTTACCGAAGTATGTAAGCATGTTGCCATTATTGATAATGGTAAGCTTGCAGAACAGGGAACAGTTGATGAGATATTTGAAAATCCTACATCGGATGCTGCCAAGGAATTGATATCAGGCAAGGATATTACATACACGCCGCTTAAGAGTTTTGATACCAATAAGAAAATCAGAATTGTATTCAAAGAGAATTCGGCGTATGAGCCTGTTATCTCGAATATGATATTAAAATATAAGACTCCCATTAATATTTTAAAAGCTGACACAAGAAATATTAATGGAACGGCTAGAGGAGAAATGATTCTCTCACTTCCTGAAGAAGATGGCTTGGCAGAAGATATCATAGGATATCTTAGAGATAATGGATTGGTAGTAACCGATACATTTGAGGAAGTATAAAGGATAAGGGTGATAAAAATGATTGGAAGCAATTTTGTAATAATGATATTGGAAGGAATAAGAGACACATTATATATGACATTGGGCTCTACCATTGTCGGATATATTCTCGGACTTCCTCTTGGAATAGTATTATATGTAACAAGTAATAAGGGATTGCATCCGATTCCTTTTATATACAGAATAGGAGATTTCATTTGTAATATTGTAAGAAGTATACCTTTTTTGATATTATTGATTCTGTTGATTCCATTTACCAGACTTATTGTTGGAAAAAGTTATGGCTCAACAGCAACCATTGTTCCGCTTGTGATTTGTGCAGCTCCTTATATTGCAAGAGTTGTTGAATCTTCTCTTAATGAGGTGGATGCAGGGGTAATAGAGGCAGCCAGAGCAATGGGTGCAAGCAATTTCCAGATTATTACCAAGGTGTTGCTTGTAGAAGCCAAGACTTCTCTTTTTAGAGGAATGACTATCACAACAGGTCTTCTTTTAGGATACTCTGCGATGTCAGGTACTGTCGGCGGTGGCGGACTTGGTGATATTGCTGTTAGATACGGTTACTACAGATGGGAAACAGGAACAATGATTATAACCGTATTACTTTTGATTATTATTTTCCAGATTATACAGAATCTTGGAACATATATTTCAGGAAAGATAGATCATAGAAAACGATGAATTTTGAGATTATAAGATCATATTTGCCTCTTTATATAGAGGCATTTATGCTGACAATCAAAATCGGATGGATAGGAATCACATTGTCGCTTGCGATAGGTGTGGTTTCTGCCTTTATATTGCATTTTCGTATCCCTTTTCTTTCGGCTATAGTTAAAATCTATGTCGAACTTTTCAGGAATACTCCTCTTTTGGTGCAGTTATTCTTTGTATATTTCGGATTACCCAAAATCGGAATATCTATCTCAGCAGAGGCTTGCGGTGCATTAGGCTTGGGATTACTTGGTGGCAGCTATATGGCCGAGAGTATTCGAAGCGGACTTGGGGCTGTAAAAGTATCTCAGACAGAAGGAGCACTCGCACTTGGTATGAAAAAAGGACAGCTTTTTACGTCTGTAATATTACCTCAGGCATTTACACTTAGCGTACCTGCAATCATAGCAAATGTAATCTTTTTATTAAAAGAGACCAGTATCTTTTCTGCCATCAGTCTGATGGACCTTATGTTTACGGCTAAGGATTTAATCGGATTATATTACAACACAACGGAATGTCTATTCATGCTCGTTGTTTTCTATGTGATTATGCTTCTTCCGGTTTCCATACTTGGAAGTGTTATTGAGAAAAAGACTAGATATAAAATGTTTGGTGATAAATAAATGGGATTTGAGGTTTTATTAAAAGGAAATAATATGCTGCGTCTTTTGGGCGGACTTGGAGTAGCTCTTCGAATCAGCCTTATTTCCGTAGTCATAAGTATTTTTCTTGGTATCATTCTCGGTTCGATAATGACGCTTAAGAATCCTTTTATCAATGCAATTTCCAGAGTATACCTTGAGATAGTAAGAATTATGCCGCAGATGGTACTTTTGTTTATTGTTTTCTTTGGCGCGACAAAAGTATTAGGCCTTAATTTCTCAGCAGAATTATCATCTATTATTGTATTCTCGTTTTGGGGAACGGCTGAAATGTCAGACCTTGTCAGAGGAGCGTTATCGGGTATAGATACCATTCAATATGAGAGCAGTTACGCGCTTGGCATGAATACCACGCAGACATATATACATGTTATTATTCCTCAGATATTAAGAAGACTTATTCCTCTCTCAATTAATCTGATTACCAGAATGATTAAGACAACAAGTCTTGTTATGATGATTGGTATTGTTGAAGTATTGAAAGTTGGTCAGCAGATAATAGAGGCTAACAGAAAGAGTTCGCCCAATGCTGCTTTTGGTGTATTTGCAACTATATTCTTACTGTATTTCTTGGCTTGCTATCCAATTAGTTGCCTGTCAAAATATCTAGAGAAGAAGTGGGAGAACTGATATGGAAGAGATATTAAGAGTTAACAATCTAAGTAAAAGATTTGATGATATAACTGTCATCGACAATTTATCGTTATCTGTTAAAAAGGGTGAAGTTGTCGTAATCGTTGGACCCTCCGGTTGTGGCAAGAGCACATTTCTTCGTTGCCTCAACGGACTCGAGGATATCAATGATGGAGAAGTATATCTTGGAGATGAGAAGGTTAATCCCAATAAGAAGAATCTTAGCAAGACAAGAGAGAAGATTGGAATGGTATTCCAAAGCTATGATCTTTTTCCTCATAAGACCATACTTCAAAATATCACTTTAGCTCCCATTAAGGTAAAAAAGAGAAAGAAAGCTGAGGTAGAAGAGGAAGCAATTAAGTTACTCGACAGAGTTGGCCTTGTATCCAAAAAGGATAATTATCCCAGACAACTTTCGGGTGGACAAAAGCAAAGAGTTGCGATTGTCAGAGCGCTTATTATGCATCCTGAAGTATTGCTTCTTGATGAGATAACAGCTGCTCTAGATCCCGAGATGGTTAGAGAGGTTTTGGATGTTGTTCTGGCTCTTGCCAAGGAAGGCAGAACCATGCTTATAGTTACTCATGAGATGGCTTTTGCAAAAGCAGTTGCTGACAGAGTAATCTTCCTTGAGGGTGGAAAGATTATTGAAGAAGGTACTCCCAATGAGTTTTTCGATAATCCCAAGACTGAGAGGCTTAAGAAGTTTTTACAGACATTCACATATGAATAAAAAATATGGCCCGCGATGCGGGCCTTTTGTTTTTTTAGAGACTATTTACGTCTTTAATGATATAATATTTAAGGTTCAAAAAATAATTTTTGGAGGGGAATATGAAAAAATTAGTAGAAGCAAGCAAATGTCCTAACTGCTCAGGAAGATTGGAGATGTCAGAAGACGGACTTAAGATGATATGTCCGTATTGCAGTTCAGAATTTGACTTGGTTGATGACGAAGAAGAGAAGAAAACAGATAAGGTAGCAAAAGAAGAAGTCGAAGAGGAAGTTGAAGAAGAAAAGCCTAAAAAGAAGGCTGCACCTGAAGATGGATTCAAAAAGCCTGAATGGTTTGATTATCGAGTTGAGTTCAAGAAGTTATTAAGAGGCAAAGACGCTAAGGATGTAATGAATACATTTGCGTATTGTATCAATGAACTTGGAACATCTGAAGCTATCATTAAATATATTAAGCGTGAGCTAGCTGACGAATCCGGTATCTACTTTGAAAAGCATAAGGAAGAGAAACTTAAGCAATTTTTGGCAAGCAAGGGTATGAAGGGCGCAACGGACGCTAACGACAAAGTTCTTTTCTATGTTAATAGCGGTGTATTCTCATGCGGAAAGCATGGTTTTATCATTACAGATAAGAAAGTTGTATTTGATGGTAAAAAGCCGAGAGTTATTGAATACTCAGATCTTAGAAAGCTTGCTTGCGATATGGATCCTGATTTTGCCAGCATTCGTCTTAACAGCTCTTATGATACATCCTTTGGCGTTATTGAAGGAGGTTCTGACAAGCCCATCGGAGCTTTCGCAGCTTTGATTAGTGCTTTTGCTTTTGAGAACGAACCCAATAGAGATAAGATTATCATCTGCAAGTTTGGCGATGATGACGATGATGAAGAAGAATAATCTTCTAAACTTTAAGTGAATGTTTTTATTTTATATTTATTACATCCTTCAAGATACTGAAAAATAAGGATGTTAATCTGCATTGCTTGTGGCAACGATAGTTATTTGACTATGATTGAGCCATCAAAATGCAGGAGGAAAAGCAGATGCTTAGTGAAAACATTAAAATCATACGAAAACAAAAAGGATTATCTCAGGAGACACTTGCACAGCAATTAAATGTTGTAAGACAGACAGTCTCAAAATGGGAAAAAGGTTTATCGGTCCCTGATGCTGAACTTCTTAATCGATTATCTGAAGTATTGGATACACCGGTTAGTACACTTCTTGGCAGCACGGTAGAAGAGGTAGAACCTACTTCGGATAACAGAATCGATGAGATTTCAAAACAACTTGCCATCCTTAATGAACAATTAGCTAATCAGGCTGTAAGAAAAAGGAAAACAGTTAAAATCGTCATTTCTGCAATCATTATTGCAATCGTAGGATTAATACTTGCTATATTCTTATACTTTGCGGCACTTATTTTGTTCAGAACTCATGTTAATTCTAAGAATGAATATTATAGAACTAGTGTTGAGTGCGAATTAAACGGCGAAACCTATGGTTATGAAGTGATGTATGACCAACAATTCAGGATATATGCAGAAGGTGGCGACGCTTTTATCTCGGATCATATAGATACAGATCAGTATGATACTGCTAATGAATTGTTAGCTCATATAGAAGATTACTTTGTAGACCATGGCGGAACGTACACCGTAATAGAAGATCACGTCAAAACTGAAAAATAAAAAAATAAAATTTTTACTTGCAATTTTGAACTTCATAAGATAAAATAACTCTTGCAGTTCAAATTGCAAGTATATATGGCTCGTTGGTCAAGCGGTTAAGACGCTGCCCTCTCACGGCAGAATCAGCGGTTCGATTCCGCTACGAGCTGCTAAGGTCCGAAGGAACAAACTTCGGACTTTTTTAGTGTTTGATAAAAAACACATCGAAATGTATACTATTAGAGTATATGAATACCGAATTGGTAGACGTAAAAATATCTTTAATATAAGTAATAATTTTATATATTTGAAATTTTTATATGATAAAGAAACAAAAGCATATCGTCGCAACAGTAGAACCTGATTCCATAGCTGAGGAATTGGGACTCGAACCCGGTGATGAGATATTAAAAATAAATAATGAAGAGATAAAAGATATCCTTGATTATAGATTCCTTGTTCAGGATGAGGAAATCGTTCTTACAGTTAAGACCAAACAGGGTGAGACTGTGAATGTCGAGATTGAAAAGGATGCGGATGAGGACCTTGGAATCGAATTCGAAAATGATTTCATGGATAATTATCGTTCCTGTCACAATAAGTGTATCTTTTGCTTTATTGATCAGATGCCTCCCGGAATGAGAGAGACTCTCTACTTTAAGGATGATGATGACAGATTATCTTTCCTTCAGGGCAACTATGTTACACTCACCAACATGGATGATGACGAGATAGACAGAATCATCAGATATCGTCTTGAGCCGATGAATATTTCTTTCCAGGCTATGAATCCTGAGCTTCGTTGCAAGATGCTTAATAACCGTTTTGCAGGTGATGCACTTAAGAAGGTAGATAAGCTATATGAAGCCGGCATCATCATGAATGGCCAGATAGTTCTTTGCAAGGGATGGAATGATAAAGAAGAACTCGAGTATTCGTTAAAGAAACTCTATCAATATGTACCTGTACTTGAAAGTGTATCCGTCGTTCCTGTCGGATTGTCAAAATACAGAGAGGGCCTTGCACATCTAGAACCTTTTACAAAAGAAGATGCAAAAGAGGTTATTAAGACAGTCAAGAAATGGCAGGATAAGGCATATAAGGAGCACGGCCTTCATTTTGTCCATGCATCGGATGAATGGTATTTCCTAGCCGAAGAAGAATTACCCGATGCAGACGTCTATGACGGATATCTTCAGTTATCCAACGGCGTTGGAATGATAGCCAGTGAGAGAGAGGATTTTTATCTCGAATATAATGACTTATTAGAGGATTATGTGACTGATCCCAATCATAAGGATGTTAAGATAACATGTGTCACAGGTAAGCTTGCATATTCATTGATTGTAGAATTATCCAAGAGAATGGAAGAATTGCTTCCGAATCTGACTATTGAAGTAGTAGCAATTAGGAATGATTTCTTCGGAGAGTTGATTACCGTTACAGGACTTATCACTGCAACAGACCTTATGGCTCAGTTAAAAGGAAAAGACCTTGGAGACTCTCTTTGCATACATGAATGTATGCTTCGTTCGGGAGAGCAGGTTTTCCTTGATGACTATACTGTTTCCGATGTTATGTCAACTTTACAAGTACCTGTCGATATTGTAAAATCGAATGGTGGTTTTATAAGTAAAATCCTAGAAATATACGAGAGATAAACAGACAGTAAAAGCGAGATTGAAATGAGTAAGAAAAGAAAACCCATAGTGGCGGTCGTTGGTCGACCCAATGTCGGCAAATCGACACTATTTAACTGCCTGGCCGGTGAGAGAATATCCATAGTTAAGGATACTCCCGGTGTAACAAGAGACAGAATATATGCAGACGTGTCATGGCTTGATACCAATTTTACACTTATTGATACAGGTGGTATCGAACCGGACAGCAGAGATATCATATTATCGCAGATGCGTGAGCAGGCACAGATTGCCATTGATACCGCAGATGTGATTATTTTTATGGTAGATGTTAAGCAAGGACTTGTTGACTCAGACCTTAACGTAGCCAATATGTTAAGAAAGAGCAAGAAGCCCGTTGTTTTAGTTGTCAATAAAGTAGATTCATTCGAAAAGTTCGGAAACGACGTATATGAATTCTACAATCTAGGTATCGGAGAGCCTTTCCCTATAAGCTCTGTTAACAGACTGGGCCTCGGAGATATGCTCGATGAAGTTATATCCCATTTTGATGATCAACTTATTACAGAAGAAGATGATGACAGACCTAAGGTAGCTATCGTTGGTAAGCCCAATGTCGGTAAGTCATCCATTATCAATAAGCTTATCGGCGAGAATCGTGTTATCGTATCCGATATCGCCGGTACTACACGCGATGCTGTTGATACCAATGTAAAATACAACGGCAAGGAATATGTGCTTATTGATACTGCAGGTCTTCGCAAGAAGAGCAAGATTAACGACGAACTTGAGCATTTCATGATTGTTCGTACAGTAGCTGCAGTTGAACGTTGTGATGTGTGTGTACTTGTTATTGATGCAACAGAAGGTATTACATCACAGGATGCTAAAATTGCCGGTATTGCGCACGAACGTGGCAAGGCTATGATTATTGCAGTTAACAAATGGGATGCAATTGAGAAAAACAATAAGACAACCAATGAGTTCACCAAGGATATAAGAACAGTGCTTTCATACATGCCTTATGCTGAGATACTTTTTGTATCGGCTGAGACAGGTCAGAGACTTCCCAAGTTGTTCGAGACCATCGATGCTGTTATGGAAAATCATGCAATGAGAGTACAGACAGGTGTGCTTAACGAGATTATGGTAGAAGCAGTTGCCATGCAACAGCCTCCTACAGACAAGGGTAAGAGACTTAAGCTTTTCTATATCACACAGGTTGCTGTTAAGCCTCCGACATTCGTAATATTTGTTAACGATAAGGAACTTATGCATTTCTCATATACGAGATATATAGAAAATAAGATCCGCGATACATTTGGGTTCAGAGGTACGCCTCTTAAATTCATAATTAGAGAGCGTCAGGAAGATAAGTAAAATATTTTTTGTGAAAGGGAATAAAATGAGCAAAATCGGTGTTTTAGGAGCAGGAAGCTGGGGAATCGCATTAGCGAAGCTTTTATATAATAATGGTAATGAGATTACAGTATGGTCTGCAATAGAAGATGAGATTAAGATGCTTAACGAAAAGAGAGAGCATGTGGATAAGCTTCCCGGAGTTAAGCTTCCTGATGATATGATTTTTACTGCTGACCTTGAGAGTGCAGTTAATGGTAAGGAAGTACTTATCATGGCGGTACCTTCTCCTTTTGTTAAGTCCACTGCAGCTTCAGTTAAGCAGTATTACAAGGAAGGTCAGATCATAGTTAATGTTGCAAAAGGTATCGAGTCCGATACACTTCTTACACTTTCGGAAGTAATCGAGCGTGAGATTCCTAATTCTACAGTAGCTGTATTATCAGGTCCTTCGCATGCAGAAGAAGTTGGCAAGGGAGTACCTACAACAATCGTTGTTGCAACCAAGAAAAAAGAAACAGCAATGTTTTTACAAAACCTCTTTATGAGTGAAGTATTCAGAGTATATACTTCTCCCGATGTAAGAGGCGTTGAGATTGGTGCAGCATTAAAGAACGTAATTGCACTTGCTGCCGGTATCGCAGATGGACTTGGATATGGAGACAATACCAAGGCTGCTCTTATCACAAGAGGTATGGCTGAGATCTCAAGACTTGGTAAGGCTATGGGCGGAAGACCTGAGACATTCTATGGATTGTCAGGCATTGGCGATTTAATTGTTACATGTGCAAGTATGCATTCTAGAAACCGTCGTGCAGGTATCCTTCTTGGACAGGGTAAGACTCTTGAAGAAGCACAGGCGGAAGTTAAGATGGTTATCGAGGGTGCCAACTGTGCCAAGGCTGCTTTAGCTTTATCTGAGAAATACGATGTATGTATGCCCATCGTTTCTGAGGTTAACAAGATTCTCTTTGAGAATAAGCCTGCAAAAGATGTAGTAAATGATCTTATGCTTCGTGATGCCAGAATCGAGATTAAGGCAGACGAGTGGAAATAATTAAAAGATAAGAATTATTTAAAAGTAAAAATATAGTAATAGTAAAAACTGTTAAAATACTTAGAAGAATATTTAGAGAAAAATAGAATATAAAATTCAGGGGGTATGAATTATGGGTAAGGTGTATGACAAATTAACTAAGTGTCTCGAGTGTGTCAGAAAGCAGACAGACTTTGTTCCCAAGGTTGCTATAGTACTTGGTTCAGGTCTTGGAAACTATGCTGACAACATCAAGGTGGAGTGCGAGATTGAGTATTCATCAATCGAAGGCTTCCCTGTATCTACAGTTCCCGGACACGCAGGCAAGTTCATCTTCGGATATGTTGATGAAGTTCCTGTAGTATGTATGAAGGGTAGAGTTCACTACTATGAGGGTTACGATATTTCAGATGTAGTTCTTCCCATTCGTCTGATGGGATTACTTGGTGCCAAGGTGCTCTTTTTGACCAACGCTTCAGGCGGTATCAATAAGTCATTCAAGGCCGGTGATTTTATGCTGATTACAGATCATATCGCAGCATTATTCCCCAATCCTTTAATAGGTCCCAATGTAGATGAACTTGGAACCAGATTCCCCGATATGAGCCATGTATATGATGAGGATCTTCAGGATATCATCAGAAGCTCTGCCAAGGAACTTAATATTGATCTTAAAGAAGGCGTATATGTACAGCTTACAGGACCTTCATTCGAATCACCTGCAGATGTTAAGATGCTTGGTATTTTAGGCGCAGATGCTGTAGGTATGAGTACTGTTTGCGAAGCTATAGTTGCTAACCATATGGGTATGAAGATATGCGGTATTTCCTGCGTATGCAATCTTGCTGCAGGCATATCACCCAGACCTCTTACACATGATGAGGTTCAGCAGGCAGGAAAAGAAGCCGCTCCCAAGTTCGAAAAACTCGTGACAGCCAGTGTTAAGAAAATGTTGGAAATCTAATGGATAAAATTGTAATCATAGGGTTTATTGTCGGTGCATTAATACTTGCTCTGATAATCAACTTCGTAGGTGAAAAGAAAAAAGTAAAAAACTTTGAGAAAAAGCTAAAAGCCAATTTTGGTAAGCTCGTTCGAAAAGAATATGATCCCGAAAAGAAGAATTCATACAGGGCATATTATAAAAAGCATCAAAATGATAATTCATTTTCGATTGATGATATTACCTGGAATGATGCAGAGGGAGAGACTCTTTTCACATCTATCAATAATTGCTATTCATCCTGTGGTGAAGAATATCTTTATTACAGATTAAGGAATGTAGATCTTAATGCTTCAAAAGAAGATATCGATGAATACGTATCTCAGACTGATAAATTGATAGAAGACGAAGAAACAAGAATTAAATTACAGCTTGCATTTGCAATGCTTGGCAAGACCGGCAGACACTCGGTATTTGATTATATATCACTTCTTGGTAATGTTAAGAGAATTCCTCTATTCATATTCTTTATCATATGGATTGGATACATAGCAGGAATAGCTAGTATATTCGTTATCGGACCAACAGCAGGTATATGTTTTCTCGTTACCTGGATGATTGTTTGTCTGATTCTTAGCATCTACAATAAAAAGACTATAGAAGCTTATATGACTTCTTTTGAATACATAGTAAGATCTCTTAAGACAACGGAAAAGATTGTCGGCATGAAGATACCCATGTATGAAAAAGAGAGTAAGAGATTAGCTGAGCTCAGAAAAGAGTTAAACGGCATCAGAACATCGTTTCTTTCTTTTATACAGACTTCCAACAGAATCGGTATAGCAGATTTGGCGAGTGGTATGGTATCTCTTTTTAACAGCTTTGTAATGATTGACTTATTCCTCTTTAACTTGATGCTTAAGTTCGTCATTGATAAGGAAGATACCTACGATGAAATATTCAGTATCCTTGGTAAGATGGAGAGCCAGATTGCCATAGCTAATCTTAAGGCTTCATTTGAGGATACTTGTGTTCCTGAATTTGTAGAAGAGAGACATATAAAAGCAGAGGATATGATTCATCCTCTTGTTGAGAATTGTGTGGCTAATTCGTATGATGCAAAAAGAGGTATGCTTATAACAGGTTCCAATGCATCAGGTAAGTCAACTTTCCTTAGATGTGTGCTTGTTAATACGATACTTGCTGAGACGGTATATGTCGCATGTGCTAAGAACTTTTCTTTAAAGAAGTCATATATTTATTCTTCAATGTCGCTTAAGGATTCTCTTGGCGGTGGCGAGAGTTACTACATGGCTGAGATTAATTCCATCAAGCGTATCATTGATTCACTCGAAGCAGGTGATAATATAATCTGCTTCCTCGACGAGGTATTAAGAGGAACCAATACGGTTGAGAGAGTAGCGGCCGCTACAGAGATACTTAGAGTTCTTGATAATCCTAATGCGATGTCTTTTGCTGCAACTCATGACATCGAACTTACATATCTTCTTGAAGAAAACTATGATAACTATTTCTTCAGAGAAGAATTCAGAAAAGAAGAGGGCTCTGACTCAGAAGATATTTGCTTCACATATAAGATTAATGAGGGCCGTTCCGATACACGTAATGCACTCAGACTCTTAGAGATTAAGGGCTATCCTACGGATATGTGTGAGAAAGCCAAGAGATTGTCTCAAAACTTTATCAATACAGGTGAATGGAAAGCCGATTGATTTTAACGAGGTAGTAAATGCAAAAAGTTAAGATATATTCCGACGGTGCCTGCAAGGGCAATCCTGACGGCCCCGGCGGATACGGCACGTTACTTCAATACGTGGATAAAGAGAATAAACTTCATGAAAAAGAATTCACGGCCGGTTATAAAGCAACAACCAATAACAGAATGGAGTTGATGGGAGTTATTAAGGGCTTCGAATCCCTTAAAACCAAGTGTGAAGTTGAGGTTATATCCGATTCCAAGTACGTATGCGATGCTTTTAATCAAAAATGGATATATTCATGGATGAAAAACAATTGGGTTAAGTCCAATAAAGAGCCTGTTAAGAACAGAGAACTCTGGGAAAGACTCCTCAAGGCTATGGACGGACACAAGGTTACTTTTTCGTGGATAAAAGGCCATGCAGGCCATCGTGAAAATGAGAGATGCGACACCTTGGCATCAAACAGCGCCAAAGGCACTAATCTTCTTGACGATGACGGCCTTTCAATGATATGATTAACATGTTTTGGAGGCATAGTTATGTTTAGTTTATTTATGTCGAGTTTTTTAAGCTATCTTTTGGTATTCTTGATATTTGTTGCAGTGATTGCACTTGCCATTACAATCGGCGTAGTTGCCCGTGTCAGCATTAACAAGAAAAAAGAAAAAGCTGGAGAAAATAATTAATTTATTTACGGAGGTTTTCTATTATGTCTAAAAGATTAGGTGTTTCAATTGGTTTCTTGAGTGCATTGGCATTTTTCTTGGGATGGTACAACTTCACATGGATGATTGTATTTATGATTGCTGTTTTCTTCCTTCAGGGTGAAGACTTACTTAAAAAGAATGTACTTAATGCATTTTTCCTTGGATTTATTTTCCTGATTATTGATCTCTTATTCGGTAAGATATCGGGAAGCTATATGGATTTCATTAACAACCTTGCATATTCGGATGCAGAATGGTTGGTAAATTTTGATACTTCAAGTGGTGCATACAAAGTTCTTTCGGGATTAAACTTATCTAAGTATATTGTCGGCATCGCAAATTTCGTATACCTTGTATTAACAATTGTTTTCGGAATTATTGCTCTTAAGGGAAAAGAAGTTAAGGTTCCTCTTTGCAATGGTTTTGCTTCAAAGGTAATGGGAGTTGTTGCTAAGGCTGAAGATAAGAAGGATGATGTAACTAACGACACAGCTACACTTAACGAGATTCCTAAGGAATAATTAGATTTTTCAAAAATATAAAAAAGTGGGGGGATTTATTTCTCCCACTTTTTATCTTGTTTTAATGTATGTAATTATGAACGGAAGGTGATAACTATGATTAAGGTATCGGGCTTAACTAAGATATACGGTGATCATATCGCGGTTGACGATATTTCTTTTGAAGTTAAAGAAGGTCATATCTACGGCTTTCTTGGACCCAATGGTGCCGGTAAGTCTACCACAATGAATATCATGACAGGTTACTTATCAGCAACTGTAGGTACTGTTGAGGTTAATGGATATTTGATGGGTAAGGATACTCTGAAGGCTAAAAAGAGCATCGGATATTTACCTGAGATTCCCCCTCTTTATCCTGACATGACAGTAAGAGAGTATCTTGCTTTTGTTGCAGATATCAAGAGTGTACCCAAGGCAGAGAAAAAGGCTGAAGTTGAGAGAGTAATGCAGGCAACTGATATAACCAGTATGCAAAAGCGTCTCATTAAGCACTTATCCAAGGGTTATAAGCAAAGAGTTGGTATTGCTCAGGCTATTCTTGGTAACCCCAAGATTATTATTCTCGATGAGCCGACAGTAGGTCTTGACCCTGAGCAGATTATCGAAGTCAGAAACCTTATCAAGTCCTTAAAGGGTGACCATACAGTTATTTTGTCATCTCATATTCTTTCTGAGATTAGTGCTACTTGTGATGAAGTACTTGTTATTGCCAACGGACGTATGGTTGCATGCGATACAACAGAAAATCTTCTTAAGAATCAGAAGTCCGAAAAAATATTGAAGATTAATGTTAAGGGCGAAAAGAGCAAGATAGAAGATGTATTAAAGACTATTAAGGCTATCAATGAAATTAAGTTTGTCGAAGATAAGGGAGAGAGCCAGGTATTCGAAGTAACTACTGATTCAAAAAATGATATCAGAGAGGATGTTTCATTTGCACTTTCCGATGCAAGACTCCTTATCCTTGAGATGAGCGAGGAGAGATCATCACTTGAAGATATCTACTTAACACTTGTTAAAGAAGCGGATGAGCAATACGAAGCTGAGATGAAGGCCATAAGCGAAGGCGCAGATCTCGACGAAGTATTCGATACTGCAGATAAAAAAGATTCTTCTGAAGAAGAGAAAAAAGAAGAAGAAAAATCTTCCGAGAAAAAGGAGGATAACGAATAATGAAAGCAATATTTTTAAAAGAGATTAAGTCATACTTCAAGACAATGTTTGGCTGGATATATCTCGCAGCATATACATTTTTTGCAAGTCTTTATTTCATAATCAACCATATCAGCTATGGTTCACCGTATATCTCTGAATCATTACAGGCTATGGTTATAGTTGTTATATTCATTCTTCCTCTTTTAACAATGAGAATTCTTGCAGAAGAGAAGAAGCAAAAGACGGATCAGTTCTTAATCACTGCTCCGATATCACTTGTAAAAGTTATCTTTGGTAAGTTCTTTGCACTCTGTGCAATTATGCTTGCATCCACAATTATTATTTCAGGTGGTGTAGGTGTTATATGTATTTACGGTTCAGTACCTGTAGGAGAGACAATCATATCATTGATTGGTTTCTTCTTATTCGGATGTGAATGTATCGCTATCGGTATGTTCTTATCAAGTATTACCGAGCATCAGTTCCTTGCAGCGATATTTACATATACTGTATATATTTTTACACTTATCGTTCCCGGATTCTGCTCATATATTTTCGGTGCAGATAAGGCCGTTACAAAGATCCTTTCGATGGCGGATATCTTTTCTCCGTTCGACGGTCTGATGTCGGGAGTTGTTGAGATCACGGATATTGTTTATATGATCTCCGTAGTTGCTATATTCATCATCCTCTCATATAAGGTGTTTGCAAAAAATTCCGTTCAGCTCGCGGCTTCGGGAAAGAACAGATTCTTTATAGCAAACTTTTTACCGTTCATTATCATCGCAGCCATCATCGGTGCCAATATCGGTATCTCATATATCCCTTCAAAATATATGGAATTCGATATCACAAAGAGCGGATGGTTTACGATCACGGATGAAACAAAAGCTGTCCTCGATTCCCTTACCGAAGATGTAACGATCAACGTTATCTGTTCGGATGAAGAAGTTGATGAGACAGTAGAGCATTACCTTAATTCTTACGATAATTATTCAAAGCATATTAAGATCGCTTACAGACCCACGAGTGCTTATCCCGGATTTGTGGCACAGTATACCGATTCATCCCTTTACTACAGCTCACTTATCATCACAATGGGAGATAAGTACAGAGTGATCGATTATTATGATATGTTTGAAATGTCATATGATTATTCTTATAACCAGAGTGTCACGGGATTTGATGTGGAAGGTCAGATCACGGCAGCTATCAGCTCGATGATCAACGGCGAAAATGAAGTTAAGGTTTACTGCTTAACCGGACACTCGGAGATTAATGTTCCTGATTACATTCCCGATACTCTTAAAAAGAGCGGATATACATTTGAACAGCTTACTCTTTACACAAACCCTGTTCCAGAAGACTGCGATATCCTTTTGATCAACGGACCTCAGTCCGATCTTGACAAGATGGAGATCCAGTCTATCAAGGATTATATCGACAGAGGCGGTAAAGTCTTCATGACCTGTGCTACAGAAGATGCGAAATGTGCGAATTACGATGCATTTATGAACTGGTTTGGTGTGGATATTACCGAAGGCACAGTCTTCGAAGGCGATTATCGTTATATTTTATCTGCAGACAGTCCTACATGGA
>JAEEQX010000107.1 GCA_016285575.1 Lachnospiraceae bacterium | reverse complement strand
AACTGCAATGCGGATTTCTTCTCTAAAGATATAATCTGCATCCTGAACTATACGAACTTTTTCTTCGTTTACTTCTCCGATTATTCTGACGCCAAGTCCGGGTCCGGGGAAAGGCTGTCTGAATACCAATTCTTCAGGAAGACCTAATTCCAATCCAGCTTTTCTTACTTCGTCTTTAAAAAGCATTCTGAGAGGCTCGATTATCTCTCTAAAATCAACATAATCGGGAAGACCACCAACATTATGATGTGACTTTATTACAGCGCTCTTTCCGAGTCCTGATTCAATAACGTCGGGATAAATAGTACCCTGTGCGAGGAAATCAACCTTTCCAATCTTCTTGGATTCCTCTTCGAATACTCTGATGAATTCTTCTCCGATAATCTTTCTTTTCTTCTCGGGCTCAGTTACGCCCTCAAGTTTTTTGTAGAATCTTTCCTGTGCATTTACTCTGACGAAATTTAAATCATAATTGCCCTTCGGTCCGAAGATTGCTTCTACTTCATCACCTTCGTTTTTACGAAGAAGGCCCTGGTCAACAAATACGCATGTAAGTTGCTTTCCTACTGCTTTTGAAAGAAGAACTGCTGCCACAGACGAATCTACACCACCTGAAAGTGCAAGGAGAACTTTTCCGTCGCCAACTTTCTCTCGAATCTCTTCTATCTTGCTTTGTACGAAGGAATCCATCCTCCAGTTACCACTGCATCCGCAGATATTGCGAACGAAGTTGTAAATCATCTTTTCGCCGAATTCCGTATGCATTACTTCGGGATGAAACTGAGTTGCGTAAAACTTCTTTTCCTCACATTCCATTGCTGCCACAGGACAGTCTTTGCTATGTGCGGTTACAACAAAACCTTCAGGAACTCTAGCTATGTAATCCGTATGGCTCATCCATACAGAAAGGTTTTCAGGAACATCAGCGAAAATGGAAAGTTTTTTATCCTTATCAGGCTTTTCTGTTATCTGAATATCTGTATGACCATATTCGCTTACAGGTGCTGTTTTTACTTCGCCGCCTAAAGTATATGCTACGAGCTGTGATCCATAGCATATTCCGAGAATAGGAATGCCTATATCAAATATTGCCTTCTCATAATGAGGTGAAGCCTCATCATATACGCTGTTGGGGCCACCTGTGAAAATAATACCTGCGGGATTGGCTGCTTTAATCTCTTCAAGACTCTTGGTATAGGGCCATACTTCTGCGTAAACATTACATTCACGAACACGTCTTGCAATCAGCTGATTGTATTGTCCGCCAAAGTCGAGGACAATTATCATTTCTTTCTTATCCATAGTTTTCATCCTGTTTCTTAAATTTTTCTATAAAACCTTTTAACGAAACTTTTTTCTGATACCTATATTTTTTTCAGTACCACAAATAACTATCTTAATAATTCCTAGTTTAATAGATATGAAATACAGCCGCAATAGTTAATTGCGGCCGTGTTTATGTTACTTAGATAACTTGCTCTGTCTGTAGATGATATCTTCTCTTCCGGGTCCGTTGGAAACCATTGTGATAGGATATCCAATCTGCTCTTCGATGAACTCTACATAGTCCTTACATTCCTTAGGAAGGTCATCGTAGTTCTTGATGCCACGAATGTCGCACTTCCATCCGGGAAGTGTCTTAAGAACGGGCTTAGCCTTCTCAAGCTTATATGTTACAGGGAAGTCTGTTGTTACTTCACCATCAATATCGTAGCCTACGCATACAGGAATCTCATCGAGGTATCCAAGTACATCAAGTACTGTGAATGCTACATCTGTTGTTCCCTGAAGTCTGCAGCCATACTTGGATGCTACGCAGTCGAACCAACCCATTCTTCTGGGTCTACCAGTTGTTGCGCCGTATTCACCACCGTCACCACCTCTGCGTCTAAGTTCATCTGCTTCATCACCGAAAATCTCTGAAACGAATGCGCCTGCACCAACTGCTGATGAATAAGCCTTACATACTGTAATAATCTGCTTAATCTCATAAGGAGGTACGCCTGCACCGATTGCACCGTATGCTGCCAAAGTTGAAGAAGATGTAACCATGGGATAGATACCATGATCGGGATCCTTAAGTGTACCAAGCTGGCCTTCAAGAAGGATGGTCTTGTTATTCTTTAATGCATCATTAAGGAATGTAGATACATCTCCTACATAAGGAGCAACCATTTCACGATATTCATGAAGTGTATCAAGTAATTCTTCAGGCTTAATAAGGGGCTTATAGTAAAGGTGCTCAAGTGTAACATTCTTGATGTTACAGATTCTCTCAACCTTTTCTTTTAATAATTCGTCATCGAAAAGTTCGCTAACCTGGAAACCAATCTTAGCATATTTATCTGAATAAAAAGGAGCAATTCCGGACTTGGTAGAACCAAAGGACTTACCTGCAAGTCTCTCTTCTTCGTACTGATCGAAGAGGATGTGATAAGGCATTACGATCTGAGCTCTGTCAGAAATCATAATCTTGGGAGCGGGAACACCTCTGTCTACGATGCTCTTAATCTCTCCAAAAAGGATGGGAATGTTAAGTGCTACACCGTTACCGATAACACTTGTGATATGCTCATAAAATACTCCGGAAGGAAGTGTATGAAGTGCGAACTTACCATACTTGTTAACGATAGTATGTCCTGCGTTAGCACCGCCCTGAAAACGAACAACTATATCCGCTTTCTCAGCAAGCATATCTGTGATTTTTCCTTTTCCTTCGTCGCCCCAATTGGCGCCTACAACTGCTTTTACCATAATTGCCTCCATTATTTACAAATATATAATTTAACTAAACTATTAGTTAGATTAACCAGTTGAATAACTATTCTTTTACACTTATAAATCAGATAAAATCATTTACCTAATTATTTTGAACTTACTCTACTGTAACGCTCTTAGCAAGGTTACGGGGCTTGTCAACATCAAGACCCTTAGCAACAGCCATGTAATAACCCATAAGTTGTAAGGGAATGATTGCAAGTGACTCTGCGAAAATCTCAGCAGTCTTGGGAATATAGATTGTGAAATCTACTGTATCCTCTATACCGTAGTTACCTGCATTGGTCACACCTGCAAGATATGCACCACGGCTTCTAACCTCTACGAGGTTGGAAATCATCTTTTCGTATAATTCGCTCTGTGTTAATACACCGATAACGAGTGTTCCATCTTCGATAAGCGAGATGGTACCATGCTTTAATTCACCTGCTGCATAAGCCTCTGAGTGAATGTAGCTAATCTCTTTCATCTTGAGGCTGCCTTCAAGGCTGATCGCATAATCAATACCACGTCCGATGAAGAACACATCATGTGTATTGGAGAACTTGGCTGTGAACCACTGGATACGTTCCTTGTCCTCAATAATTTTTGCTATCTTATCGGGAAGAGTCTTAATCTCTTCAATGTATGCTGCGTAATCTTCTTTTGAAATAAGACCTTTTACAAATCCAAGTTTAAGTGCAAGAAGTTCTACTGCGATAAGCTGTGCACTGTATGCCTTGGTAGTAGCAACTGCTATCTCAGGGCCTGCCATGGTGTACATTACATAGTCAGCTTCACGCGCTATGGAACTGCCGACAACATTGACTATAGCCATTGTCTTGGCGCCGCCATTTTTAGCCTCTCTAAGCGCTGCAAGTGTATCTGCTGTCTCACCTGACTGACTGATAACTATTACAAGTGCATCCTTTTCAAGAATGGGGTTTCTATATCTGAATTCCGATGCAAGTTCAACACGTACATTGTCTCTCGCAAGTTTTTCGATAACGTACTGAGCAACCATACCAACATGATATGCACTGCCGCATGCAACGATATGGATATGCTCAAACTTTTTAAGTAAATCATCAGTTAAGCCGACATTACTAAAATCAATGTCATCATCCTTAACATATGCATTGAGAGTATCAGATACTGCCTTGGGCTGCTCATGAATCTCTTTCATCATGAAGTGCTCGTATCCACCCTTTTCCGCAGCTTCTGTATCCCAATCAACTGTGGAGATCTTTTTCTCTATTTCTTCACCATCGAGGTTATAGAACTTAACCTGTCCCTTATTAAGACAAGCCATCTCCATGTTGCCGATGTAGTAAACTTCCTTGGTGTACTTAAGAATTGCAGGAACATCACTTGCTACGAAGCAAGCATCATTCTGCATACCGATAATCATGGGAGAATCTTTTCTTGCTACCCAGATCTCATCAGGATAATCTTTGAACATAACGCAGAGCGCGTAAGAACCACGTACACGCACCATGGTCTTAGCAAGTGCATCTACAGGGCCGATGTTGTATTTTTTATAATAGTAATCAACAAGCTTAACTAAGGCTTCTGTATCAGTCTCTGAGTAGAACTTATAGCCTTTTTTGATAAGCTTATCCTTAATCTCTGTATAGTTTTCGATGATACCATTATGAACAGCAATAACATTGCCATCATCACTCTGATGAGGATGTGCATTATTTTCTGAAGGTTCACCATGTGTAGCCCATCTGGTATGTCCGATACCGCAGGTACCCTTTAAAGCCTTACCAGCGTTGGTCTTGGCACTTAATGCCTTAAGTCTGCCCTTAGCTTTGACTATCTCTGCATTGTTATCCTTGTTTCTAACACAAAGACCTGCTGAGTCATATCCTCTATATTCAAGCTTTGACAAGCCATCGAGTAATATCGGAGCAGCCTGAAGCGAGCCATTATAACCTACTATTCCGCACATAGAATCTTTCCTTTTCCTAGTCTAAAATCAAAAACACTGTGAAATTATAGCATAATCAGCATTTTCGGTAAATACATACTAATTCACATCTTGGTATATGCCATGATCAGCCCGGCACTGCAGCGCCGATACCTCCAATGATTGAAGATCCACAGATTAATATGAACAGTATTGCAAGAACGATAGCAATAACAAGGATAATCTTGCCAACGGATACGGGTGTTTTGCCGTATACCTTACCTGTCTGGCCGTTAA
>JAEEQX010000025.1 GCA_016285575.1 Lachnospiraceae bacterium | reverse complement strand
AATAGTATCTCTGTATATCTAGAGACGCCTAATGACGGCACTATTCCCAAAGGACATATAGAGAGTGTTCTCAGATCTTTTTATCCGATGTTTAATTTCGATTATTTTATAGCAAATATTGTTCCGGAAAACATAGGATTAGATGACGGAAAGATTTCTTTCCAATGTTCAGATGATTTCGATAATGAAATCCTATGCGGAGCATATGCAGTATTGGATGAAGAATTAGCTTTTTCAGATTGGCATAATTTTTGACTTGAGATCAACAATAATGTGTTTGAGTATTGTAAGTTTCTTGCAAGATTAAGATGCAAGTTCTATATGGTAAGGATGCTTCAGGCGAGTCTTGGAAAAAAGGATCCCAATTACACCGACTTTAAATATTGAATGAGAACGGCTGGATAGGTAAAGTAAGACCTTGGAAATAAATTTAAAAAGAAAAATTGACAAAATCGACACGCGTGTCTATAATAAAATCGACACGCGTGTCGATTTTTGTTGGAGGCAATTATGAATAATAAAAAAGAAAAGACAAGAGAATATATATTAGAGAAGTCTTCACAACTGTTTTCTGAAAAAGGATTTAAAGAGGTAACAATGAAAGACATATGTGAAGTAACTGGATTAAGCAGGGGTGGATTATACAGTCATTTTTCGAGTACAAGAGAGGTATTTGAAGCACTGTTGGAAAGAATAACATCAGAAGATGAGTTTGATATTGAAGAGGAAATCAAAAAAGGTTCATCTGCTGTTGAGATACTTAATGCTTCGTTAACAAGGATTCGAAAAGAAATAGAAAAACCGGAAGAATCACTTAGTATAGCGATATATGAGTATGCTCAGGCGAATGATTCGAAAGAAATAGTTCGCCTTAATCAACGTGCCGAAGAAAAGTGGTCTAAACTCATCCGCTACGGAATTGAACAGGGAGAATTCAAAAAAGTCAATGTAAATGAGATGGTAAGCGTGATTCTTTATTCATACCAGGGTGTTCGAATGTGGAGTAAAATCATGCCCATTAAAAAGAACACAGCAATTCAGATTACTAATAACATAAAAAATCAATTGATTATAAAATGATAGGAGGAAACTATGATTACATTAACCAGACCGAATATAGAATTAAAGAATAAAGCATTGGATTTTAAACAGGAGTTTTTAGACAATGATGAGAAAATAATTAACGGAAGTGAACTGCTTGATCAAATGGATGACTATGATAAATGGCTGAAATCGGTAACAGAAAACACAAGCCTTGAAACGGTTAATCCGAATTGGGTTGTAACTGACACATTTTTTGCCATTGATGAAAAGGGAGAAATAGTTGGAATTATTGATTTTAGACATACACTCAATGATTTTCTTAAAGATTTTGGAAACAGCGGATATAGTGTACGTCCTTCTGAGAGAAGGAAGGGTTATGCGACAGAAATGCTAAGACAGGTGATAGAGGTTGCAAAAGAATGTGGATTAAGTGAAATACATTTGTCAGTTGAAAGAACGAATGAACCTTCAATAAAAACCATTAAGAAAAATGGAGGTATATACGAAAGAAGTTTCGAATTCGAAAATGAAATGGCAGATGTATATGTTATAATACTTACTGAGAAATAGTATCAATAATTATAGTTTTCTTTAATGGTATAAAAAATGATTAGATTACGACAATATAAAAGCTGTGACGCAGCAAAAATAGCAGTGTGGGTTAAGGACAAAGATGTATTCCTCAAATGGGGCGGAGAACTTTTTGGCGAGTACCCGATATCTGCAGAGGTTATTGATGAGAAATATCGTTTGAAGAATGGTGATTGTAAAGAGCCTGATAACTTCTATCCTTGGACCGCATTTGATGAAAACGGAGTCTGTGGCCACTTTATAATGAGATATTTGAACGGGGACAATAAGATTCTACGTTTTGGCTGGGTTATTGTTGATGACTCTATACGTGGTAAGGGCTATGGAACGCAGATGTTACAGGCCGGACTGAAATATGCATTTGAGATACTTGATGTTGATGTAGTAACACTTGGTGTTTTTGAAAACAACGAACTAGCTCATAACTGTTATAAAAAAGTTGGATTCAGAGACAAGGAAGTTGTAAGCAAGGAACCATGGAATGTCATAGAAATGGAAATCAAGAAAGATGATTGGAGAAACCAAAAGAGTAAAAGGTAATAGTAAGGAGAAAGATATTGGATAATATAAAAAACAATGATTTAGAAGAAACCAGATCAGATAAGCATGTTGAAATCGGATCTTCTGTAGAATTCTATTCAACGAATCATTCAGTTAATGCCAAGGGTGCGGGCGTTAGGGTATATGAAAAGCGCAAGGGGAAAGAAGCTTACGGAAGCAAAAGTTGGAAGATCACAAAGGGTGAAACGATTGCATTATATATAGTGACAGCATTGGCTATACTCGCTGCCTTAGTTGCAGTGATAGCTTATTTTCTGCCGATTCCCACTGTTTTAAAAGTTATCGTTTTGCTTGCTACATTTGTTGCAATTATTGGTGGAGTGGGTGGCTTTATTCTTGTTGTGGCTTTACGTCATAACAAAAAAGATCCTATGGAAATGAAATATTACGATGTAGATTATGAGAATAACTACATTACCGGTAAAGGCTACGATAATACAAAGCAAATATCAAAAGAAGAGTTTTTCAAGGGCGATAAGTAATTTTTTAAATAGTCAGTTATAAGATGTCTATTTATACTCTAGAGGAAAAATATGAATAATTATATTGATTTAAAGGCGGTGTTAATTACATCGCTTTTTTGTTATAATAGTGACTGGAAAATGATAAAGAAATTGTCGTTTTTGTGTGTTAGAGGGGAAACATAATGAAAAATGAGTCTTTGAACTGCCGCTGTTGCGGTGGAGTCTTGAATCTGGAATCTAATTTGTGCGTGTGCAAATTCTGCGGCGCAACAAACTTTTTTTCTGCTAATTCTTCAAAATATACAAATCAGCTTAATCGTGCCAATAAATTAAGACAGGAAAAAGAATTCGATAATGCTGCCAGAATATATGATACTATTCTGGATGAGAATGCGCCTACAGCGGATATTCTCTGGCTTCGCACGCTCTGTGAATACGGTATCGAATATGTTCCGGATCCTGTATCTGACAAGTATTTCCCAACACTTCATAGAATAAATGATGAGAGCATATTAAACTTCGGTATGTTCAAACGAGCTATCGAATTATCTGATGATAAGCAGAAAGAAACGCTTTTAAAAGAAGCTGAATACATCGATAAAGTTCAGACCAAGTATCTTAATATAGCAGCCAATGAGGATCCCTATGACGTGTTTATCTGTTATAAGGAGACGGATTTAGAAACGGGTGATAAGACCGAAGATGTAAAACTTGCGGAAGAACTCTACAATGAACTCACAAACATGGGATATAAAGTATTCTTTGCCAGAGAGACTCTTAAAGAAAAGATAAGTGTGGAATACGAACCCTATATATTTGCGGCATTAAAAAGTGCTAAAGTTATGGCTGTAATTGGTACCAAAGCAGAGTATTTCACTGCTGTATGGGTTAAAAATGAATGGGGCAGATTCCTTAAACTTATGGAAAAAGATCCCGGAAAGCAGATGTTTTTCGCATGCGATGATCCGGAAGAATTGCCCCGTGCTTTTGCCACCAAACAGGCTCAGATTCTAGGCGTAGAAGGTGCTATTAAAAACCTTGCGTCCAATATAAGGAAGTTTTTCAAAGAGGGTTCGTCATACAATATAAAAGACGGTTCTCGTTTGATGGGCCAGGAAGAATTTGATCAGATAATTGAAAAGGAAGCCAAAGAGTATTCGAAGAATCTGGATAAATCACGATTTGGCGACAAGGAAAAGTCAATTCGAGAGTCTATTTGGAAGTTATTTGGTTATAATGAATTAAGAAATAAGGTCGATAAGTATACGTTTAATATAGGTTCCATTTTGCTTATTGCATCTAACTTTTCTTATATTTTTGTCGCGGTCTCTATGGTGGTTAATAGAAGAAGTGAGGAGTATCTAGAATATAAACCCAGCTTTTTAGCCATTATGATTTTTGCAACCCTCTTTATATTAGGAATTATGGCACTGGCTATGTCAAAATATATATTTAACCTTCTCAGAGAAGGAGAAGAAGTTGGACTATTACTGATAGGGACAGGGGTTACTATAGTTATTTGTGGATTTGTTTTTAGCGCTTTCGTCTATGAATCTCTCGCTTTTCAGGGGTTTATTTTGGTAATGATTCCGCTTACTATTCTCGTTGGTGGACCACTAAAAGCAATGCTTGTATACTTATACGAGAATAAGACTATAGTGGAAACGGAAAAATATATTGACGATCTTAATGCCCTTGAAGAAAGAGCGAAAAAAGAATTTTTTGAATTTGTTAAACAAAAACGTGATAGTCTTGAGCGAGGAGATGAAGTTAGAGATAATGTAAAAATAAAAGATGAATATTATGAACTGGTAAAGCCGTCTGTCCAAGCAAAGATAAGAAGCGATAAAAACTATATATGGAAAAAGAACGATGAAATAACAAGCTTTAGCAAGCGAATGTGGACACGACTGATATTTACAGGTATTTATTTAGGGATTGCTTTAATGATAAGCGTAATAAATATAGCAATATTGTCATTTATTTAAAAAACTAAATAATCAGTTACGAGAATAAAAAAAGACATTGATTATCTCGATCAATGTCTTTTTGTTTTACTCTTAGATTATTTTATAATCCGCATGCTTCTGTAAGTGCTTTCATAGTTACATCAGAAGCAAATGTACAACATCCATTTACGACAAAGAAGTAACTATCTTCGTGTAATGTATCGGGAACGATGAGTACATAATCGATATCTGTAAGACCAACTGTAACAGCAGGATCATATTTTGCTACAATCTGAATCTTTCCTTCGGGCATTTTATCAAGATCGAATTCTCCGGCCAACTGATCAAGGCAGCCTTCAAAGAAATTCTCATTTGTGTAGGTAGCATATACGACCTGCTCTATTCTTTCCTGATTAACCTGAGAGGTTATATCCTTGTTTCCACAGTATACTTTAAATGAGGAAAAATGAGGTGCTTCTTCAACTATCTGGTTGCTCTTTTCTTCAATCTTATTGGAGCCGGTTTCCTGCTGAAACTCAATGACGGGCTTTCCGTTGACATTTACATTAGTATTTATTTTGGAACTGAAGTCAGGTTTGTTACAACCAATCATTAATGCTGAGATACTAATTACACCTAATACTTTTAAAACAGTTTTCTTATTCATTTCTTAAATTCTCCTTTGAACTTTTTGTTTCGCTTTGTCTTTGCACATAACATATACGAAACAATTTTATACGTTTATGGGCAAAATTCAATTTTTTTGAAAAAATTATTTTTGAACACTCTCCAAAGCCCTGATTTTTACGGGTTTTAAGAAACAATTGTTATACATTATTAAAAAAGCTATAATAGAAGAGGTGGTTAATAGCAGATTATTGGAGGTTACAAAATGAACGAGAATATTATTAAAAGAAATGAATTATTGGCGGCAAAAGTTATTAAAGGTCTTGAATCACGTAATATGACCGGATACTTCGTCGCCAATAAAGAGGAAGCACTCAAAAAGGCATTGGAACTTATTCCTGAGGGAAGCAGCGTAACCATGGGTGGTGCAACAAGCGTTCATGAGATAGGGTTATCTGATTACTTAAAGAACGGTAATTATATTTTTATTGATAGAGATGCTTATGATGATCCCAGAGCCGCAATGCTTGCTGCGTATGATGCAGATGTATTCCTTTCAAGTGTTAATGCAATGAGCGATGACGGTGTTCTCGTTAATATCGATGGCAATGCGAATAGAGTGTCTGCTATAGCGCAGGGGCCCAAGAAGGTCGTATTCATAGTTGGTATGAATAAGGTATGTGCGGATGTTGACTCTGCGATGAAGAGAGCAAGAAATGTGGCTGCACCTATCAATGCACAGAGATTCGGGCTTGAGACTCCATGTTCAAAAGTGGGAACCTGCATGAACTGTAAATCCGCTGATACCATATGCTGTCAGTTTTTAATCACCAGATATTCAAGACATGAAGGCAGAATTCATGTGATACTAGTTAATGATACTTTAGGCTTTTAGTTTTTATTAATTATGTATATGAATTGAAGGTAGGTATAGATTATGGCATTTTCAACTGGTAATCCGGTCGATTATTACTATAGAATATTTGCTGAAAAAATGAGACGTATAGGATACGACGGATATGACGTATCCGAGGCAATGAGACTCATATTCAAGGAATGCTTCTTTGAATACGCTAATAATGAGGAATATAGATCAGAAGCCGAAAGGTACGGATTCGATTTTGACAAGTTTTGTGCTGCCTTAGCTCAGCTTAGAACTAATAAAAAGACTGGCTGTGCAGGAAATGATGCATACAATATTCAGTTCTTCTGGGATTTTTCCAATGACGAGCTGGATTATGTTATTAATCATTGTCCTGATGAGTTCAACGGACTTGAACTTACCGCCTTTTTTGAACGAATAGAAGTGATGAGAGCGACAGAGGAGTGGCAGAGAGCCGGAGCATACTCAGTCAGGATACAGGGTATGAACAGGCAACATCATATATCTCTTCGAGATGAGTTCGATGAACACGATACAGAAGGAACCAAGTATATTGTCGTCTTATATGATGGATACCCTATTGCAACCTGTCGTTTTTACGAGGTCGACCCTGAGACGGTTATTATGGGACGCGTAGTAGTGCTTCCTGAATATCGTAACAGGTTTTTGGGAACCAGAGTTGTCGGTAGTGCAGAGAAGTGGATTAAAGAATTAAAATATAAGGAGATACTCATAGACTCACGTATCGAAGTAGTATCTTTTTATGAAAAATTAGGATACATCCATATGGATGATTCCGTAAAAAAGAGTGGCAATTTTGACTGTATCAGGATGCATAAATACGTGTAGTAATAAGGTCGTTTTTTGCACTCGAAAAATGAAAGGAATTGCTTCTGAAAAATGAGAGCAGTCTACTTGGAAGAAGGTGCTGTTAATCAGCATGATATATCTATGGCGCCCATATCGGATGTCGTAGAAACCACATTTTTTGAAAATACTACGGAAGAGAATAAGTTCGAGCATATAGGAGACAGCGAGATCGTCTTCACCAACAAGGTTATCTTTGATGAAGAGACCTTCGAGAAACTCCCCAATCTTAAGTATATTGGGGTATGTGCGACCGGATATAATGTCATAGACTTGGATGCGGCAAGAAGACACAACGTAGTAGTAACCAATGTGCCTGCGTACAGTACGGAGTCAGTCGCACAACTTACATGGGGACTTATTATTGAGTCAGTTAGCCATATCGGTAAGCATAGCGAGAGTGTAAAAAGAGGCGACTGGGTTAAGTCGGAAGTATTTTGCTATTGGATAGATACCATGGGAGAACTTGCAGGTAAAACCATAGGTATAATCGGATATGGCAATATCGGACGAAGAGTCGCTGAGATAGCTCTTGCTTTTAATATGAATGTGCTAGTATATACAGCACATCCTGACAAGTATAAGACAGCAGATTCTCGTATAAAATTCGTATCATTTGATGAGCTTTTATCACAGTCTGATATAGTATCCCTTCATTGCCCTATGTCCAATGAAACGGACAGGTTAATTCGAAGAGAAAACATCGATAAGATGAAGGATGGAGTCATTATTATCAACGTCTCGAGAGGCGGCTTGGTTGATGAGAAAGATTTGGCCAAAGCCTTGGAAACAGGCAAGGTTTCGGCTGCTGCATGCGATGTGGTATCGGTAGAGCCGATGCGTGCAGACAATCCTCTTCTTAAGGCGAAAAACATCACCATCACGCCCCATGTTGCATGGGCCAGTAGAGAAGCAAGAATCAGACTTATCGATACAGTTGCCAGCAATGTAAGAGCATATCTAGACGGCCAAAAACTAAATGTAGTAAGTTAATATTTTTTGATACTGAAAACACACTTTAATTTGCCTGGATTCGTTGAAATCTGGGCATTTTTGTTGTAAAATGAGAAGTTAGGGAAATTAGGTTTTTCTTGAGTTTGTCTGAAAGGACCAATCGATATGTTTACATGGAATTTTCAATATGTGTCGAAAGTAAAATTAGTTGAGACTCTCAACCAGTTTTTGCTTAATTATCAAAGGGGAGATATACTCATTCGTATTCATACTTCCATTCACTTGGAAGACGAAGCGGTAGATCTCGCTAAGTTCATTAAGAACAATGTTCCCAGTGCTCATATATTCGGTACTTCTACATCTGCGACCGTTTATAATGGCAAATTAAATCCCAATCAATGTATCATATCAGTTACGCTTATGTCGGAGGCCAAGGTTAAGACAGCCATGATTCCGGCTTATGATATAAAGACCGGAGAGAGTGTAACTCCCGATGTACTTTGCGCGCAGGTTAAGAATGCCACTATCACACCTAAGACAAAACTTCTTTTGACATTCCTCAATGACAATTATAAAGACGTATATGAATTCGTTGAAAAGAGCAACGATTATTTTCCTGGAGTTCAGATGATAGGCGGTATTGCCAATGCTCCGGAAGTTATGCTTCATAAGCTTCACGGCAATGGATTCATATTCAACGAGAATGGATGGTCCGATAAGGATATCATTGTAGCCAGCATAAGTGGGGATGAACTCGAGACCTTCACATCATATTCATCCGGTGTACAGGCTATCGGAGATGAGATGGAGATTACAGACACATTCGGTAATATTGTTCTTACATTCGAAGGCAAGGATGCGGCTAAGGGTTATCGTAAGAGCATAGGAGACGAACTCAAAAAGAGACCTGAGATTACCAACTACTTCCCGTTTGTATATACCGATTCAACTGACATTCCCGTAATTGTTGGATACTCCAATGACAAATGTGTATCGGATTTCATTCCCAAGGATAGTCCAGATTTTAAGAGATTCCGTGATACTCATCCTAATCTTGATCCGGACAAAAAGATGGAACTTATCAATGCCAATCATAATGTTTTGGTTGGTAAAAAGATTAAGAGAGCATTCATTTATGACAAAAAGATTGTAGCTGATAACCGTTCGCTTTTTAGACGCTTGGAAGGATTCGAAAAAGCTGAAACGATTTTTGCATATACATGTAACGGCAGAGCCAAGATGTACAGTAACTCCGTTAAGTGGGAATTATCAGCATATGAGAATTCCAATATGTGCGGATGTGTTACCGAGGGTGAGATAACATGTGCTAACGGCAAGAACACATTTGCCAACTGTACATTCGTTGTTTCTGTTCTTGGTGAAAAAGAATACGTTCAGATATACAACCCTTATGTATTTTCACATACCGATTCTCTTGTTTCTGACAACAATGAATTGATTAATTTCCTGATGCGTAATGAGGAGCTTTTTGACGACAAAGATGGCAACGAAAAATCCAGAGCATCACAGCTCAAGGAATTCATTCGTGGTTGCGAATTAAAACTGTTCTATTCAGAGACAGAAGGTATACCTAACGAAGCATCCATGAACATGGATATTCGTTATAAGGGATTTGATCGCATCTGTATGATCGATATCACAGACAGTTCAGGCATGAGATCGGTATTCAGTAAGCAATTAATCGATCTTACATACAAGGAATACCTTGGGGTTTGTGAGAGATTTGCAAAAGAAAGAAGCTATAGATTATATCTGATTGACGGATGGCATATTGCGATAGGTACACCTTCATACCGTACTTCATCCGAAGATTTTGAAAACAGTATGAAGATACTTCAAAAGGAGTTATTCGAGAATACCAGAGAGTATATAGCTATAGTTCCTTTGTTCTGTCTCATTGACGGATGCAATACATCCAATCTTGACTCGGCATATTATTCAGCCCGTGCCGATATGATGAAAAAGAACATCCAGTTCTACGTATGTACTCCCGGCAGTGAGCAGCTTGACGATGAAAGCATACGCGAGAAGTACCATATGGTTAATGTCATTAACTATGCTATTGCTCATGACAAGGTTATACCTTACTATCAGGGTATTTTTGATAATAGAGAGAGGGATATCAGTCACTTCGAGTCATTAATGAGACTTGAGGATGAAAAAGGTAAGATGTATTATCCCGGAGAGTTTTTGGAAGTGGCCAGATCATTCGGTCTACTCTATGATTCACTCTCGACCATTATGATTAAAAAAGTTCTCGACAGATTCAAAGACGAAGAAAATCTGTCGGTAAGTATCAATATGGGAATGCGAGATATTACCAATGATGATTTGGTAGAATACATATTCAACTTTTTATCTTCAGTTAAGAATCCTCAGAATTTTGTATTTGAGATTCTCGAGAATGAAGATATATCTGATTACGATATGATAATCTCATTCGTTGATAAGATTCACAGACTTGGTGCCAAGATATCCATAGATGATTTTGGAAGCGGTTATTCAAATCTTCAGCATCTTATGAGTATTCATTCCGACTACATTAAGATTGACGGATCCATTATCAAGCAGTGTTGTGAGAGTTCGGAATCTGAGAATCTTATTGCACTTATAGCCGGATTTAAAAACATAACCACAAGAGACGTGAGAATAGTAGCGGAATACGTTGAAAACGATATTATTCAGAGCAAGATGACCAGATACAATATTGATTTTTCACAGGGCTATCTGTTCTCCAAACCCGCACCTGATATTGATTTAGAGAAAGAATAACAGGATAAGACGATGAGCAAGAAGAATAAGAAAATCGTTATAGGTCTTGTGCTTGAGGATATATTTACTGATTTTGCCAAGGATGTAATCCAGAGTGTAATCAAGAATATCCCCGTGGGCAGAAATATAGAGGTAGTTGTAATCGCGGGTAAATTCGAAGAGATTCATCCTCACGATATAAATGCTTCACAGACCTATAAGACGGTCTACAATTCAATATACAGACTTGAGAACATATGCAAGTTCGATGGCTTTTTGGTTGCACTCGGCAGTATGAATAAAGTCAGAGAACAGTTCATGAATAAGACTCACTTTACCGGTATGGAGAATATTCCCAAGGTATTTATGGTCTCTGATTCAGATGAAGTTGTATCAGTCAATTATGATAATGAGACAGGTATCAGAGAAGCAGTTGATTATCTTGTCAATGTTGAGGGCTTAACGAAATTCGGTATGCTTGGCGGTAGAGATGATAATCTTGATGCACAGCGAAGAAAATCGCTCTATATAACATCGATTATTGAGAATGGACAAAAGTTTGATGAGCGTGCTTATCAGTCTACGGATATGTCCACTGATTGCGAAAAAGAAGCACTTCGTCTTGTCTCTGAGAATCGGGATTTGCAGGCAATCTTTTGTGTCAATGATGCAGTTGCTGTCGGCCTCTACAAGGCACTTAAAAAATATGCTTTGGTTCCCGGTAAGGATGTCAAGGTATTCGGTTTTGATAATACCCGACTTGCAGGAGAGATGACACCTTCACTTGCAACTATCGGTGCTGAGGGCGAGACACTCGGACAGAGAGCTCTTAATCTACTTCTTGATATGCTTGCAGGCAATGAGGTTAAGTCAGCCAAGATTCCTACCAAGTTATATGGTGGTGAATCTTTTGATTATGAGATGTACAGATATTCAACTCTCGAGATGATTAACGTCAACGAGAGCTTTATATACAGGATGTTTGATGATTGCTTCTATCGTTACAGATACGAGATCATTGATAGCAAGGATGTTAATCTTAAACGTCTTTTCTATGAATTCATGTCACGTATTCTTTTCGCAGTTAAGAACAGATACTTAAGCATGGAAGAATACGAAGAGATCATGAAACTTATAGATATCTTCTTTGAAAACGGTGCGATGGATTATACCGATGCATCCAAGCTTGTTAAGTCATTGGAAAAATTCCAGGGCGCTGTTAATGAAGTGCAAAAGAAGTCTCTTAATTCCACTTCTGCAACCAATGTATTTGTTAACAGGCTCTTTGTTCACATGAGAAACAGAATCATACTTACTGTTTCCAAGAGAATGATAGAAGAAAACAACGAGACCAAGTTAGGCAATACAACTCTTCAAAATTTCTTGATTGAGTGTACAGACCTTAGTAAAAACAGTGCGGATCTCGTTAATATACTTGTTCGTAATTTTGACAGACTTGGTCTTTATAATGCAGGACTTTTCATGTTTGAGAATCCTGTTATATACGAAAAAGACAGTGTATATCTATATCCCGATGAGGTATTGTTCCGTTGCTATGTTAAGTCCGGCAAGTTATTCGTTATGCCTGAAGAGAGACAAAAATGCAGCATGCAGGAATTGTTCAGGCGCGAGGAACTTACATCGAGATATAAGGCATACTACACATTCCCCATTGTGTTTAAGGATTATGTATACGGCATTCTTGTAACAGAAGCAACCAAGCACATGTCCGTCAGAGGAGAATATGTATCCGATCAGTTAGGACGTGCAATATATATTAACCATACTCAAGAGACTGAATACAAGGATAGAAAGGGCAGAACCTATAACCAGATTGCAGAAGCTCTTGCTTCCAAGTATGACAGTATCTATTACGTTAATTCGGTTAATGGTGAATACGTGCTATACAAGGCTGATGAAATCATGCGTAATCTTCATACCGAAGAGCATGGCGGAGATTTCTTTACAGAGTGCTCGATGAATGCGGATCTTTTGGTTCATCCCGAGGACAGAAAAAAATTCAAGCAGTTGTTTGTGAAAGACAATCTACTCAGATCTCTTGATGAGAGAAAAACCTATACATTGGAGTATCGTCTGATTGCGGATAATATCATTCACAACATGCGTTTAGTTATTCTCTGGTCATCCGACAAGATACATTTTATCGTCGGTGTCGAGAATATCGATGAGGAAAAGAAGAAGGAAGCAGAGCAGGTTCAGGCTCTTACAAGTGCCAGAGAACTTGCAAGAAGAGATGATCTTACAGGTATCAGAAATAAGAATGCATACCGTGAATTTGAAGAGACTATTCAGCGTAAGATTGATGAGAAAGATGTTCAACCTTTCGCACTTGTTGTATGCGATATCAATAACCTGAAGGTTATTAATGATACCAAGGGACATCAGGCGGGTGACGAATATATCAAGGCTTCATGTATGATGATATGTGATATGTTCTCGCATAGTCCTGTATTCCGTATTGGTGGTGATGAATTTGTCGTTGTTCTTAGCAACGAAGATTATATTAACAGAAACAAGATTCTTAAAAAGATGCGTAATGCAGTTATACAGAATCTTAAAAAAGAAGACGGCATAGTGGTGGCTTCCGGAATGTCGGAATTTGATCCGACCAAGGATAAAAAGATTACTCAGGTGTTTGACAGAGCCGACTCACTTATGTATGAGAATAAGAACTTCTTGAAATTTATTTAAGTGAAATTATTGGGGAATAATTAGGGGGATCGATGAAGAAGAAAGAGTTACTTATTAACATTATTATGACACTAATCATGTCTGTTTTTATGGGATTACTTGCGTCAGTTTTTGTATTTCTATCACCCAAGACGGAGACTCCTTCTTTACCGATTCTTATGCTTAGCAATGTAGCGGAATCCATAGTTGTCGGACTCATTGTTGCATTGATAATTCCTTTTGGTGTTATAGGAAAAAAGATATGTGATAAAGCAGGTGTTAGGCCGCCATCATTTAAATTTACCGCACTTAATTCGATACCGTATTCACTTGGCAATGCGTTGATTATCAGTTCAGTGGTAAGTTTTATTAATGTGTATATGGCGCATTCGAAGATACCCAAACAAGTGGCACCGCCTCTTCTAACCATGTGGTTTTCAAGCTGGGCACCACTTTTGGTACCGTCAATAATACTTGGATATTTAATATCGATTCTTGTTTCGCCGTATATTGTAAAAATGGTAGGGGTACCTAAGAATCACGAATAAAAGTTTTATATTAATTGGGGTGGGTTATGTTTGATAAAAATGATCAAAAAAGAGATGCCTTTATGCTCAAAAGAGGCTTTTCAAAAAAAGGTTACGACTGGTGGTGGCATTCTTTTACAGCCATCGATTCTAAGACCGGTGAAGAAAAACAATTTTTCATAGAGTTCTTCGTAATCAATCCAAAGTATGGAAAAAAATATCCTGTTTTTGGTAATACACAGGGTGCATTGACGAAAAAGGACAGACCTTCGTATGTGATGATCAAGGCCGGCTGTTGGGGTGAGGATCATGTCCAACTCCACAGATTCTATGGCGTTAAAAAAGTCATCATTAAGCCCGGTTCGCCTTTTGTAATCAAGGCGGGCAGATGCTATCTCTCAGAGAATGAGACCTGTGGTGTTATCAATGTCACCAAGAATGCTGCGAAGGAACATCCTGAATGGATGAGCGATTCCGGCAAGATGGAGTGGAAGATTAAGATTAATAAAGAGATTGCATACAATGTCGGATACGGTGCAGGCAAGGTTATGAGAGAACTTCAGGGATTCGATATGTACTGGCATGCAGAAGGCATGAAGAGTATGTACTCGGGAACAATCACTCTTAACGGCAGAGTATACTATGTAATTCCTGAAAAATCTTACGGATATGCTGACAAGAACTGGGGTAGAGATTTTACATCTCCATGGCTCTGGCTTTCTTCCAACAAGTTATATAGCAGAATGAAGAATGAAGAACTTGATAACAGTGTATTCGATATCGGCGGTGGAAGACCTAGAGTATTCGGTATCCCTCTTGAAGGCAAACTTTTAGGCGGCTTTTACTATGAGGGTAAAGAATATGATTATAACTTCTCCAAGGTATGGACTCTCTCAAGACAGAGATTCATTTGCAAGGAGACTGAAGATAAAGTTATCTGGAAAGTATGGCTTGAGAATAACAAGAGTGTCATGAAGATTAATGTAATCTGCAATAAGAAAGATATGATACTCGTTAACTACGTTGCTCCGGACGGAACAAAAAAGCATGACAGACTCTGGAATGGCGGCAATGGTAAGGCAGTGATAAAACTCTATGATAAGCATTCTTACGGACTGCAGCTTAAGGATATAGTTGAGGCCAGAAATGTCGGATGTGAGTATGGTGAGTACGCTAAGTAGTAATGTATTAGGTGATTAACATGTTGGGTGGTAAATCAATTATCGGTGTATGTGTTACCGAGATTCATAAAGAATTAAAACCTGAATTCATCGAGAATCTTAATGATGCACTTCTTTCTGAGAATTGCAAGATTGTTGTATTCAACGGTCTTTTGGATGCATATGATTCGAGTGTATATGATGCAGGAGCATCGAGTGTATTCGGATTCGTTGATTACGATATTATCGATTGTCTCATTGTATATGATGAGGGGCTTCTCAATAAGAGCGCTTGTTCTGATACTATTATCAAGGCTAAGGAAAAGAACATTCCTGTCATCTTGATTAATGGTGAGGAAGACGGCTGTTTTTGCATATTGGATGATTACAAGACTGCATACAAGAATCTTATCAAGCATGTCATTAAGGATCATAAAGTAACCAACAGTATTTTTATTGGCGGTTTCAGATGGGATCAGGATACGATAGACAGATTATCCTGTTATAAAAAAGCTCTTGGTGATGAAAATATTAACTTTGAAGACAGTATGGTCGGATATGGCGGATACAAAGAAGACTCTACTATCGAAGAACTAAACAGGATATTAAATGAACGTAAAAAAGTTCCCGGTGCCATCTTTTGTGCAAGCGATATCATGGCAATGGCTGTATGCAAGAGATTATCTCAACTTGGATATCGTGTTCCTGAAGATGTGATAGTTACAGGATACGGCGGTATGGAAGAAGGTAAGTATTTTATTCCCAATATTACCGGCGTTAAAAGAGATGTTGCCAAGGAAGCACTTGAGTGTGCCAACCTTATCAAAGAGATTTTTGATAATCATATTGCACCTCGTACGGTTAAAATTCCTTACAAGGTTATTCTCAATGAATCCTGCGGATGTAAGACATCTGAAGATTTTACATATTACAGACAGCGTATGGCTGAATGTATGAAAATCAACAGAGAATTCGCAGTTCATGAGTCAGCTGTTTTTGATGGCGTAGATAAGTTTTTGATGTGTCAAAGTGTTCCAGAGATGCTCGATGTTCTTACGGAATATTGTATGAGCGACAGGTCATATATATGCATCAGATCCATGCTTTTAGAGTCTCTAAATATCATGTATAAGAGTACTCTTGATATGGACTATTCCAAAGAATACATTATTCTTTCATCCGATTCCGAAGAAGAATTCGGACTTCTTAATGATGATTCCAATTGCTTTATTCCGCGCGTAGATGAGTGGCTTAAGGACGATACGGTATGCGTTGTTAATGCGCTCTATGTTGAGGATTATCAGTACGGTATGTACTTATACAAAACTACCGAGATATCCAATACAGCAGGCAGAATCAACAGAATATCGAGAGCTCTCAACCTTTCAGTTGGAACTGTATATACCAGAATGATTCAAAAGGGTATGCAGATGGAGCTTGAGCAGAGTATCTATCTTGATCCCATTACTCAGTTATCCAACCTTAAGGGATTGGAAAAATGGTTTGACGTATTTGTTCAAAAGGATATCAACAAGCAGAGTTCACTTGCGATGGCGATATTCAAACTTGACGGATACAAGTATATTTACGAGACATTCGGTGTTAATGTTGTGGAAGAAGTTGTCAATGTTATCGCGAGAACTTTTACCAGGAATACAGGTAGAAAAAAGCATGTAGCGCGTATTGCTGATGATGAATTTGTAATCATGGATTACACAGGTGATCTTGATGATAAGACAGCTGCCAGAAACAAGATGAATGATGAACTCAATACGCTTTTATCCGCTGTTGAGAATTATAATTCAGTTCATTTCAAGGATTACAACGTTCTTATGAATGTTGGATACACTGTGGTTTCGTCAGGATGGGATACAGATCTTCGTTCACTTATGAAACTTGCATACGGTGAGTTATATCTTAACATCCTAAAAGATAAGAGAAAGAATTATGCAGAAGATTCACTCGCAGATGATACCGATCATTATGAGGATCTTATGCTTGTACTTACCAAGAACCTCTTAACATATCATTTCCAGCCCATCGTTGATGTATCAACCGGTGAGATATATGCGTATGAAGCTTTGATGAGAACTACAGGTGGAATTGACGTATCACCTTTAGTACTTCTTAATACAGCAGCAAAATATAAGAAATTATATGAACTTGAAAAGATGACTCTTTTTGGAATCATGGATTACTATGTAGAGAATTTTGACAAGTTCAAGGGAAGAAGACTTTTCATTAACAGTATTCCCGGACACTTCCTTAATGATGCTGATTTTGAAGTGTTCACGAAAAAATACAAGGATTATATCAAGTACTGCGTATTCGAGATTACGGAGCAGGATTCGATATCAGATATCGAGCTTGTAAAGATTAAGAACTTAACCAAGGATGATATGGAAGGACAGCTTGCGGTAGATGATTATGGCGCAGGACAGAGTAATATTCAGAACCTCCTTCGTTATACTCCCAATATCGTTAAGATAGACAGATTCTTAATCAAGGATATTTACAAGGATTCCAATAAGCAACTTTTCATAAGCAATATCATAGAATTTGCGAAGCTTAATGATATGAGAGTTGTAGGTGAAGGTGTAGAGAATCAGGAAGAGATGGAGACCGTTGCAAAATACGGAGTAGATTATATCCAGGGATTCTATACAGCCAAGCCCGAATCGGAGCCTATAGATAAGCTTCCCAAGGAAATAATGGAAGAAGTCGAGAACATAAGAAATCTAAGTATCGACTAAGGGTGAATTAATGAGTAGTATTCGTCTTGATAAATACCTCGCCGATATGGGTGTCGGATCAAGAAGAGATGTAAAAAGCATACTCAAGGCGGGACGTGTTAAGGTTAATTCTGTTACCGTGACAGAGGCCGAAGCAAAGATAGATACAGAGTCTGATAATGTAGAGCTTGATGGAAAAAGAATAGGCTATGAAGAGTATAGATACTATATGCTCAATAAGCCTGCTGGCGTTATAAGCGCCACCAAGGACAAGCTTAGCGATACAGTCATCGAGATATTAAAAGGTGAAAATACCAAGGATCTTTTCCCTGTTGGAAGACTTGATAAAGATTCTGAAGGACTTTTGATTATCAGTAATGATGGTAAGTTTGCACACAATGTTTTATCACCTGCCAAGCACGTGGATAAGACCTATTTTGTAAGACTAGATAAGAAGCCTAATGAGGAAGAAATCTCACGTATAGAGAATGGCATTGATATCGGCGATGATAAGCCATGTCTTCCTGCCAAGGTGGAAGTTATCTCGGATGATGAAGCATATATTACGATATCCGAAGGGCGCTTTCATCAGGTTAAGCGTATGTTTCAAGCAGTAGGTATTAATGTCACATATCTAAAAAGAATATCGATGGGAGCGTTAAAACTTGATGAGAACTTATCTCCCGGAGAGTATAAAAAACTAAGCAAAGAAGAAATCAACGAAGTATTCGGAGGATAATATGCCCAAGAGTTCACAGCAAAAATACAAACTATTTTATCTCTTAAAGATACTTGAAAAATATACTGACGAAGAACATACACTCACAATGGGTCAAATTCTCTCGGAACTTGAGAGTTACGGTGTTCAGGCAGAAAGAAAGAGCCTCTATGATGATTTCGAAGCACTTCGTTACTTAGGATATGATGTTATAGGCGATGATTCAGGCAGATACTATGCTTACTTTTTAGGAGAGAGAAAATTCGAACTCGCTGAGCTTAAGATGCTTGTTGATGCAGTATGTGCATCCAAGTTTATCACTGAGAAAAAGTCGCAGACTCTTATCAAAAAGTTAGAAGAATTTACATCCGATTACAACGCCGGCAAGCTTGAGAGACAGGTGTCCGTAGCGGATAGAGTTAAGACCATGAATGAGAGTATCTACATTAACGTAGATATCATTCATTCAGCAATCGCGGATGATAATCAAATCAGATTCAAATATTTTTCATACAATTCAAAAAAAGAAGTTGAATATAGACGTGATGGGGAGTATTATTACGTATCACCCTGGGCACTTATTTGGAGTGATGAGAATTATTATCTTATAGCTTATGATTCGCTTGATAAAAAGATTAAACATTTCCGTGTCGACAAGATGAAAAAGGCAGCAGTTGTAGATGCTAAGCGAGCAGGCAAAAAAGAGTTTAGTAAGATAGATATAAAAGAATATGCACCCAGTACATTCGGTATGTATGCCGGAGAAATGGTTAAGGTCAAAATGGAGTTTGACAATTCACTTGCCGGAGTAGTAATTGATAGATTCGGTAAGGATGTCAACATTGTTAAGACAGGTGCAAAAAAGTTTGTGGTTCATGAAAACATCAGAGTCAGCAATCAGTTTTTCGGATGGATATTCGGACTCGGCATGGGTGCTCAGATTATAGGGCCTCAGTCGGTTGTTGATGCAATGAACGAAGAACTTAAGAAACGATTGAAGTAGTGTATAAAAGATAATACAATGGTGTAAGGGAATAAACTAACTAGAAGGGGAAACTTAATGGGATTCTTACAAGAACTTGAAAGATTCAAAAGCATAGCTATACAGACACATGATAATCCGGATCCGGATGCGTTAGCTTCTGCATTTGCACTCTATGATTATTTTACAGCCAAGGGAAAGAGAGTGCGAATTTTATACAGCGGAAGAAACAAGATTCAAAAGTCCAATCTCGTGCTTATGGTTAATTGTTGTGAAATACCAATCGAGTACGTGAATGAGGGATATACCGTACCCGAGGAAGTATTAATCACTGTTGACTGTCAGTATGGCGAAGGCAATGTAAGTAAACTAAAAGCCAGGTATGTGGTTATAGTTGATCATCATCAAGGTACGGGAGAGGGAGACGAAAAATATATCTACCCTTATCTTGGTTCATGTTCAACTCTTATTTGGAATGAATTTAGAAAAGAAAAATATGAATATAAACGCAATTCGATATTATCGACTGCTTTATATTATGGTCTTATGACAGACACAGGCAATCTCGCTGAATCCAATCATCCTCTTGATCGAGATATGGTTGATGATCTTGTTATCAGCAAGCCCTTAGTTAAGTTATGGACTAATTCCAATATATCATTACAGGAACTTGAGATAGCAGGTCAGGCGCTTATTCATTATGATTATGATGATGACAATAAATCTCTCTTAATCTATTCTAAGCCCTGTGATCCCAACATACTAGGATTCATCAATGATCTTGCTCTTCAGGTAGATAAGATAATGGTATCCGTTGTATATAACGAGCTTGATCTCGGTTTCAAGGTATCGGTAAGAAGCTGTACCAAGGAAGTAAGAGCCAACGAGTTCGCAAGCTTCATCACTGAAGGTATTGGTTCAGGAGGAGGACATGCTGATAAGGCCGGTGGATACATCGATAAGGATCTCTTTAAGAAAGAGTATGCAGGTGTAGAAATCGAGGATTACTTTAGAGAGAGAATAGACAAGTACTTTAAGACTTCTCAGGTTATATATGCCAAGGATTATGAGATATCCCTTGATGGCATGCAAAAGTATTCCAAGATAGAGGGATTAAAGAGTGGATATGTAGTTCCCACAGAGATTCTTCCTGTTGGTTCACGTATTAGAATCAGAACTCTTGAAGGTGATATAGATACATATGTATCGGATGATTTATACATCAATATAGGTGTCAATGGAGAAGCATATCCTACATCAATAACGAAGTTTAATACTTCATATGAGAAGATTGACGAGCCCTATGTATTCGATGGAGAATATGAACCCACAGTTCACGATCTTGAAAGTGGTGAAGTTCTCAATCTTGTTCCTTTTGTTAAGTCCTGTGTGAGCAAAGGAACATCAGTTATATATGCAAGAGAATTAACAAGTACTGTTAAGATATTTACCATGTGGGATGATGATAAGTATTATCTCGGAAAGCCCGGAGATTATCTTGCGTGCAGATTTGATGATCATAAAGATGTATATGTTATTGAAAAAACCATATTCAATAAGACATATCAATTGGCAAAAGAATAAGTACTTGAAACAAAAATAAATAGATGATATAATCAGCGTCACAACATCAAGTTGTGGCGCTTTTTGATAATAATCAGTTATCAATTAGATTCGTAAGAGGCAAGTGAGAAGGCACTCTTATCAATGCAATAATCATTGCGATTTTTCATTTTTAACAATATTTATTTAACCATTAGTTTTTAAACAAAAGTTGTTTTGCCTTTAGAGTTTTTTGATGATATTTTTTGAATCTTGGGTATTAGTATGGCAGAAATAGGAGATATTATCGGCAGATATCGTGTTATAGGTATGCTTGGACACGGTGGAATGTCGAGAGTTTACAAGGTCGCTGACATGGTTATAGGAGTCAGTCGGGCTATGAAAGAAGTTGATATGGTTGATGATGCATTAACAGATGCGATGCTTGGCGAGATTGAATTGATGCGAAGTATTCATCATCCATTATTCCCGGACATCATTGATATTATTGAGGACAACGAGAGACTATGCATCGTTATGGAATACATTGATGGATGGACACTAAAAGAATATAAAAATATCAAGAAAAATATAAGTGAAAAAGAAGCGCTAAAAATAGCACTCAAGATATGCGAAGGATTAGCATATCTTCATTCCAGGAATAAGCCGATTATCTACAGAGATCTTAAACCATCCAATGTGATGATATCTAAGGATGGGTATATCAAGCTTATAGACTTTGGAGAGAGAAACTCTAGATACGGAGTATATATTACGCGGGAGTATTCATCTAAGGAAGTAATCCGCTATGGATGCTTTGATGAAAGAAGCGATATATATTCACTCGGCAAGACGCTTGAATATATCCTTGGCAAAAAAGTATCTCGGGATATAAAAAGATTCCTACAAAAGTGCAAGGCTGATGATCCTGATAAAAGATATCAGAGTGCAGTTGATGCGAAAAATGCATTACAAAAAATAATTAATAAAAAGGAGGGATTAAAAAGCGCAAAAAAGAAAAACATAGTTTTTTTATTAAGAATTAGTATTATAGTTTCAATAGTTTTTATGATTGTTTTTTCATCAGTAATAATCTATAGAAAAAAGCAATCGTCCAACATTCTAAAAAATATTTCATATTATTCATCCGATTCGAAAATCGAGCAATTATCCGCCGCAGTTAATCAATATTTTAGTGAAGACAATTACATATATCTTTTAGATGAGATAAAAAAAGACAGTACTTTTTCAAGAGATGAAAGCGAACTGATTGAGAGCATTATTGAAAAGCATGATTACAAGATAAAAAAGCATCCGTATCTTTTATACGAGACAGGTGTTTTGTACTTTTATTATTACGATGATGATTCTGGGAATGACTTGTTAACCACTCGTGCAATGATGTCACATGATAAGTTTTTGGAAGCGGGTAATCTTGGTGTCGATGAAGCAAAAGCATATGAAGAGATTACAGCTTTCTTGGTGTCTATCAATTCAATGATTATCGAGGGTAAAGATAAGGGAATGTACAGGAGACTATATGGCAATCTATATAGAGTTTTAACCGCAAGTAACTGTGAAGAAGATATCGTAAGACTCACTGTATATGATATGTGCCTTGATATGATATATGCCTACTCGTTGGATTTTTTCAGAGAAGGAATAGACACCAAGGATATGCTTAATCTATTGGAGACAATCGATAGAGATGCTTCGGGTATTGAGAATACCGGTAAGAAAACGGATGAATTAAATACAATTGTCAAAGAAAAAATACCGAAGGCAAAAAATGAAATTGAGCGTGTAAAAGAAATTGAACATAAAAAGTAAGTAAATAAATGGGGGTAAAAAATGAAAGTTATAAAAAGAATAGGCGCCGCGTTGGCGGCGCTATCAATCATAGTGAGTAATTTAAGTATAGTTGCGTATGCGACGGGGGAGGATGATTCTAATAGTGAATCTTTAATCAGTAATGAGTCAGAAAACAAATCTAACTTACAGGATAATATTGATCATGAAATTCCGGATTTTTCACTTTCAGTAAAATTTGATTTTGATGACGGTGAGAATGGATATTATATTTCTCATCCGAGAACGGCACATATAGAAGTAAATGGGAACAACATTGATTACGATTCGCTTGTTGTTTGCATTAATGATGAGTTAATAAAATTCGATGAAGCTGAATCGTATTCGTCTTATTCATCATCATCTACATATTCATACACCACGTATTCCACATACTCATCCACAACTTATACTTACACTGATGAAAATGGTAATACTACTACGGAGACTGTTGAAGAAGAACATGAATATCCAGTAGATGATAATAATATTATTGATGATGGGAATGGTGAAAACACAGAAATAGTTGTTGAATATAGTGAAGAAAACGTCACTTGTGAATGCTCGATTGATTTTGATAATGATGGATTGTACTCAGGATATGTAAGTGTAAAGGATACATACGGCAGAGAGGCGAGAGTGGAGATAGATGAATTCTGCATTGATACAACCGCTCCTGAAATATCTGTAATTATTGATGACGAAGAATATTTATATACCAATCAGCAACGAATTGCGCATATTAAAATATATGATGCCAATCTTGATGGTTGTGGCGAATACGAGTATGCATTCGAAGAAGGTGAAGACAAGGTTGAGTTAAGTGTTGCAGACAAAGCCGGTAATGTAAGTCAATACGAGAGTGAAACATATATTCAGGATTATACTCTTCCGACGGTATATGTAAGTGGCATAGAAAACTATGCTCATTATAATTCCAATGTGATTATGGATATCGCTTTTGAAGATGCCAACATAGATATTGATAATACACGCGTTACTCTTAAAGGTAAGGCGGGGGATGAATATGAGATATATGGCGTTCTCGAAGAAGATGGAAGATATGCCATGCTTGTTGAAGACAAGAACGGTTTTTCGGATGATTATTATGAACTGTCTTTTGAAGCCTGTGACATGGCCGGCAATGTAATATCCGACACGTATTCTTTTACAATTAATAGAAGAGGCGGACTATTCAAGATTGCTGACAGGATTAGAGAATTGTTCAATTCTTTTTCTGATAATGTAACAGGAATCAAGGTTGAAGAAAATAATCTATCGCCGATAGACAAGAGTTCGGTCAATATTATTCTTACCAAGAACGGCAGAGTTGTTGATATAGATTATGACAAGGATGTAAC
>JAEEQX010000024.1 GCA_016285575.1 Lachnospiraceae bacterium | reverse complement strand
CTTGCTTGTTACGCATTTTAAAAGGTTAACAAGATCCATAATGGTCTCTTTGTACCATTCGTTTGTATTGATTCCTTCTGCCTTGATTAACTCAAGTTTTTCCTTGGGATAATAAATCAAAGTTGCCAGTCTCTTTTTATACTCTGCATCTTTTTTATCCTTGATAACTACTTCTATCTTACGCTTCACGGTACCTGAACCGTTCTTTAATACATGCTCGAACTGCTCGTACTCGCCGTGAACATCTGTAAGGAAATGTTCCGTACCCTTGGGAAGAGAAAGAATGGCTTCCAGGTTGATTATCTCGGTAGCCGCATCCTCTATGGTAGGATATTGTTTTGCTAAAATTCTTAAGTATCTCTTATCTGTCATATTACTCTGTATATTTCTCCCACTTTAATCCTTTGGCCATTGTGTGCGCCTTGGTCTCTTCCATAGGCATGGGCTTGCCAAAATAGTAACCCTGTGCTCTCTCGCATCCGATTTCTTTGAGGAATTCAAAATGTTCCTCCGTCTCTACACCTTCGCAAAGAGGCTCAAGTTCTATACCTTTTGCCAATTCGATAATATATTTCATTACCTTACCGGTCTTGGGATTATGGTCATAGTTTCTCAAGAAAACAAGGTCAAGTTTTAATACATCAAATGTGTATTCTGCAAGTGTGTTGAGTGAAGAATATCCGCTTCCGAAATCATCAAGCCAAATCTTATATCCAAGTTCTCTCATCTTATCGCATTCCGATCTGATATGACCGATATTATCGTTAAGAGCACTCTCCGTAATCTCTATATCAATCATATTACGGGGAACTCCTATTTCAGCTCTTGTATTCTCTAAGTAACTGAATATATCGCAGAGTTCAAAATCAAGTCTTGATATATTAACCGATGCAGGAACAATAGGATCTCCGCTGTCTATTACTTTTTTATAATCAAGGCAAACTCTCTTAATAACATATTTATCAAGTCTGTGAATAATATGGAATTGCTCGAGGGTCTCAATAAAATCTCCCGGAGGCATAAATCCCATTGTCGGATCAATCCATCTTACCAATGCTTCATAACCACATATCTCTCCGGTCTTGACTCTGATTACGGGCTGATAATAAACCTTGATATATTCGTTCTCTATAGCCTCATCAATATGATCAACAACGTACTGTTGTTTTCTTAATTTATCACGAAGCATCTCATCGTATACACAGTAAGATACATCATGTCTTCCCTTGATGCTGTTGCATGCAAGTCTTGCATGATCGCACGCTAAGCCAATCTCGCCCATTCTGTCATGTACATAATGAATTCCGGCTTTGATTCTTACTCTTTTAACCGAGTCTTTTGAAAGAAGAATCTTTTTATATACATTCTCAACATGTGTAATCGTATCTTCTTCTTTTTCGGCAACACAGCATACTACAAAATGATCGTCCGAAAAACGCGATACAACGCTCTCGGGATTATTGAATTCAAGTTTTAATGTCTTCGCAACATCACAGAGCAATTCATCTCCGAGATTGAAACCGTTTCTCTCATTGAATAATTTGAAATTGGGAATATCAAAATGAATAATCGATATGCATTTTCTTCTTGTCTCAGGCGAATACATCATTGCCTGCACCTGCTGATAGAAGAATGACATATTGAAAAGACCCGTCAATTCATCAATCTCTCTGTTCATTGAGAGAATCTCTGCTTCAGCATATGAATTTCTTGAGTTATTAAGGAATTCATCCTGATCTACGTCAACTATGTATACGTAAAAATAACTCTTGCCATCGCCGCCGTGAAGCAAATGTCCGAAGTCCTCAACGTAACGAATATTACCCTGCTTGGTCAGAATTCTGTAACGAACGTAATCATGTCTTTTTTCACCGAATACGGTCTGAGCCTGAATCTGGTTTTGAATACGATTGTAATCTTCGGGATGAACCATACCTTTGAATGAATTGTTGGTATATTCCCTGAATTCTTCAATCGAATCGCAACCGTACATATTGATTACGTTTTCCTGAACATAAATCAGTTCTTCGTTTTCGTCGTTATGATATATGAAAAAGCCACCGGGAAGATCTGCAGGAACATATTCCTCAGAATACCTCTTTAACTGTGCTTTAAGATATTCGTATCTTAATCTTTTTTCTTCATCTGCAAAATGTTTTTCTCTGTCCTGAAGATTGGTCTCATCGTATATTAACATTTCTCCCTTAAATTGTTCGCTTGTAAGGTCAAAAATATGTCCGTTAACTACATTGTAGCAATGATAATTACCATCCTTTAAATCAACTCCGTATACTTCACCGCCGAAGATATCCTGAGCCAAAAATGCAGTAATGGAACACTGACCGTATGTCATGTGTTCGTTTTTCCAATTCGAACGCATACGTGGACAACATGTATATTCACACCAAATATGACTTAATGCTTCATATAAGTCTGTTGGAGTATTGATGTCCCTATAAAATGAATTTTGCGGTAATACTTTTGCTTCTTCACATCCGAAATAATTATATTTCATAATATATCCCCTTTACCTGCGCGTTAAGTTAACCGACATTTCTATTATACCACCACAGTTTTTAATAAGAAAAGTAAAAAGAGACAGGAGAAATTCCCGTCTCTTTATCGTTATTTGTAATTATAATACAATCTTGCAAAAGTTCTTCTTGCCCTTCTTTACGATGAAGTCGCCTGCTGCGATTTCTTCTTTGGTGTAAGCTTTCTTAACATCGGTAATCTTCTCATCATTTACCGTACAGCCGCCCTGCTCGATTGTTCTTCTTCCTTCTGAACGTGTAGGAACAAGTTTGGCTGCAACGAGGATGGAGATTAAATCTGCCTGGCCATCTCTGAAGCAATCATCTGTAAGTGTACATGTAGGCATATTCTCTAAGCTACCGCCACCTGCAAAGAGTGCCTTGGATGCTTCTTTTGCCTTGTTAGCTTCTTCTTCGCCATGAACCATCTTAGTAAGTTCATATGCAAGAATCTCTTTTGCTTCATTAAGCTGTGCGCCTTCCCATGAATCCATCTTGTCGATTTCTTCGAGAGGAAGGAATGTAAGCATTCTAATACATTTTAATACATCTGAGTCTGCAACATTTCTCCAGTACTGGAAGAACTCATAAGGTGATGTCTTTTCAGGATCAAGCCATACAGCACCCTTCTCTGTCTTACCCATCTTCTTTCCTTCTGAGTTAAGAAGTAACTGGATAGTCATTGCATATGCATCTTTGCCGAGCTTTCTTCTAATAAGTTCTGTACCGCCAAGCATGTTGGACCACTGATCGTCACCACCGAACTGCATGTTACATCCGTACTTCTGGAAGAGCATATAGAAGTCGTAACTCTGCATAATCATGTAGTTGAACTCAAGGAATGTAAGACCTTTTTCCATTCTCTGCTTATAGCACTCAGCACGAAGCATGTTGTTAACTGAGAAACAAGCACCTACTTCTCTTAAGAGTTCAATATAATTAAGATTCAAAAGCCAATCGGCATTGTTAACCATTAATGCCTTGCCTTCTGAAAAATCAATGAACTTACTCATCTGCTTTTTGAAACATTCGCAGTTATGATCGATATCTTCCTTGGTAAGCATCTTTCTCATATCACTCTTGCCCGAAGGATCGCCAATATGGCCTGTACCTCCACCAATAAGTGCGATGGGCTTATTGCCTGCCATCTGAAGTCTCTTCATAAGACAAAGAGCCATGAAATGACCTACGTGAAGACTGTCTGCAGTGGGATCAAAACCAATATAAAATACAGCCTTACCATTATTTACAAGTTCTCTGATTTCTTCTTCATCGGTAAGCTGTGCAAGAAGTCCTCTTGCTTTTAATTCTTCGAAAATTTCCATTTTTACTCCTTTATCACCACCCAATGGGCTTATCTCATTAATAATTCTTTTAACTCCGATACCGTTTCAACAACATATGTAGCACCGGCATCTTTTAATTCATTTTTATCAAAAGCAAATCCGTAATTAACTCCGATGGAATCAAGACCGAAATGCTTGGCTCCGAATATGTCATAATGTCTGTCGCCAATCATAACTACTTCTTTTTTCTTTTCATCAGAATCAATATTAAGTCTCTTAAGAGCTTCGTCTATAACATCTTCTTTTTCACCCTTGAGACCGGCCATATCAGCCCCGGATATTATATCAAAATACTCATATATATCAAACTTTTTGAGGATATCCTCTACAAATTCGGTCGGCTTGCTGGATGCGATGATAAGCACCCTTCCGTCACTTTTTAACGCTTTAAGCATCTCGGGAATTCCTTCGTAAGGACGGTTTTCAAATTTACCGACCTTCGAATATCGTTCACGATAAAAAGTAATTGCTTTCTTCGCTGTCTCTTCATCGAAATCGCAATATCGCATGAACGAATCCTTAAGAGGTGGTCCTATGAACTTTCTTTTTATTTCATCCGGAAGATCATTAACGCCTAAATTAATTAAGGCATAACTAACTGACTTAGTTATGCCTTCCTCTGAATCCGTCAATGTACCGTCCAGATCGAACAGTAGGTATTTAAACATTATCTTAATGCCTCTATAACCTTCTCGTACACTTTATTGGGGTGCGGTAATTCTACCGACTTGAACAACTGTACATACGCAAGTAAAATCATATGCGCATCGACAGTAGCTATTCTTACTTCATGACTCTTGGCATACTGCTTACAGAAATCTTCAACAGTAAGAGTTACATACTCCACTCTCTTATTGATTCTGTCATCATCAACCTGCAAAAGATTAGCAATCTCATCAACTGCAAGTTTATCAAAATAATAAGCAAGACTTGTAAGCGAATGAATGGGATTAAGCTCGTAGAGATAATCAACAGCGATTAAAGCTGTCTCTGACTCGTTATAAAGCTTCTCACCATATAATACGTCGTTATTCTGCTTGGGATGATCGAACTTACCTCTTCCTTCTGTAAGAAGAAGATCCATGAAGTTGTGACCTACCCAGTTATCAAGTTCATGATAGAGTATCTCGTTATACCATGCGATAACGTTCTCTACTTTATCAAGACGTCCTATCTGTGTATATAAATCCTTGTAGATACGGATAATCATTGCTTCCGCTTCTGCAGGATCACTAATAACCATGGATACGTGGAAATACACATCATCCGCAGTCATAACAAATATCTTTTCGAAAGCCTCTGTATTGCCGTTCAAGAACTTTTTAACCTGAACTGACAATTCATAAGTGTATATCATTTTCTGTCCTCCCCCGAAATAAATAACCCTTTGGTTTATATTTTAAGAAAAATCGAGAAAAAATGCAACATCTTCATTAACAGAGAACGTGTTTTTTATAAAACTTTTATTAGTTGTAACTGATGCCCTTGTGAATCTCCTGGAGGCTCTTTACATCTATCTTTCCCTGTTCTTTTAATGCCTTAATTCCTGCGGCTGAAGCCTTAGCAGCTGCCATGGTTGTGATATAAGGAACTCTGTGCTTGATAGCATTCTTTCTGATGTATGAATCATCAAAAATCTTATCCTTACCTGCAGGTGTATTAATGATAAGCTGAATCTGCTTATTGGTAATAGCATCTACAATGTTAGGTCTGCCTTCCTGCATCTTCTTAATCTTCTCTGCAGGAATTCCAAGAGATACAATTAAGTCATATGTTGTACCTGTTGCAAGAATCTTGAATCCACACTCATGGAATGCCTTAGCAACCTCGGGAAGTTCCTTCTTATCATTCTTGTTAACAGAGATAAGAACTGTTCCTTCAAGAGGAAGAGGATTCTTAGTTGCTTCCTGTGCCTTGTAATATGCTTCACCGAAGTGAGGAGCGATACCAAGTACTTCACCTGTTGAACGCATCTCAGGTCCTAAGAGAGGGTCAACTTCCTGGAACATATTGAACGGGAATACAGCTTCCTTGACACCGTAGTAGTCATAGTGGCTTTCCTTAAGTCCGGGAACGGGTGAAGGCTTCTTAGTGAATTCGGATGTAATAATCTCTGTAGCAAGCTTAACCATCTGAATACCGCATACCTTAGATACCAAAGGCACTGTTCTGGATGCTCTGGGGTTAGCTTCGATTACATATACAACTCCGTCTTCGATAGCATACTGCATATTCATAAGACCGCGTACGTTCATCTCAACTGCGATCTTCTTTGTGTATTCCTTAATAGTAGCAAGATTCTCAGGTGAGATATGCATTGAAGGAAGGATGCAAGCAGAGTCACCTGAGTGAATACCTGCAAGCTCGATATGTTCCATAACTGCGGGAACGAATGCATGCTCTCCGTCTGAAATAGCATCTGCTTCACATTCCATAGCGTTCTTTAAGAATCTGTCGATAAGGATGGGTCTGTCAGGAGTTACGCCAACGGCTGCTGCCATATAATCACGTAAGCTCTCTCTGTCGTATACGACTTCCATACCACGTCCACCGAGAACGAATGAAGGACGAACCATTACAGGATAACCAATCTTCTCAGCGATTTCGATAGCGTCATCAACTGTAACTGCCATACCTGCTTCAGGCATAGGAATGTTAAGCTTCTTCATCATTGCACGGAAGAGATCTCTATCCTCTGCCATGTCGATAACTTCGGGCGGTGTACCAAGAATCTTGACACCGTTAGCCTGGAGTGAATCTGCAAGGTTAAGAGGTGTCTGACCACCGAACTGTGCGATTACACCAACGGGCTTTTCTTTTTCATATATGCTTAATACATCTTCAAGTGTAAGAGGCTCGAAGTAGAGCTTATCAGATGTATCATAGTCTGTAGATACTGTCTCAGGGTTACAGTTAACAATGATTGTCTCAAATCCGAGTTCTCTAAGAGCGAATGCTGCATGTACACAACAGTAGTCGAATTCGATACCCTGTCCGATTCTGTTAGGACCACCGCCAAGGATCATTACCTTGGGCTTGTCTGTCTTGATAGTGCTCTTATCGGGAGCATTGTATGTTGAATAATAATATGCACTGTCTTGAGTACCTGATACATGTACGCCTTCCCAAGCTTCGGTAACACCGATTGCTTTTCTAGCGTTTCTGATATCATCTTCCTTAACATTAAGAATCTGGCTTAAGTACTTATCTGAGAAACCATCTTTCTTAGCCTGTCTTAAGCTCTTCTCATCGGGTACTGAACCCTTCATACGAAGGAGTGCTTCTTCTTCCTCAACGAGTTCTTTCATCTGCTCGATGAAGTATCTCTTAATCTTAGTGAGTTCCCAAAGTTCATCTACTGTAGCACCTTTTCTTAATGCCTCATACATAAGGAACTGTCTCTCTGATGTAGGAATAACTAATCTAGCAAGAAGCTCGCCCTTTGTAAGCTCGTTAAAATCTTTTGCAAAACCAAGTCCATAACGACCGGTCTCAAGTGATCTGATAGCCTTCTGGAATGCTTCCTTGTATGTCTTACCGATACTCATTACTTCGCCTACGGCTCTCATCTGAGTACCAAGCTTATCTTCTACACCTTTGAACTTTTCAAATGCCCATCTGGCAAACTTGATTACGATGTAATCACCATCGGGATAGTATCTGTCGAGTGTACCGTACTTACCGCAAGGAATCTCATCAAGTGTAAGACCTGATGCAAGCATTGCTGAGATAAGAGCAATGGGGAAACCTGTTGCCTTGGAAGCAAGAGCTGATGATCTTGATGTTCTGGGGTTAATCTCGATAACAACTACTCTGCCATCCTCGGGGTTACGTGCGAACTGTACGTTACATCCACCGATAACTTCGATTGAATCTACGATTCTGTATGCCTTTTCCTGAAGGTCTTTCTGTACATCCTCAGGAATTGTAAGCATGGGAGCACTACAGAATGAATCACCTGTATGTACACCAACGGGGTCGATATTTTCAATGAAGCAAACGGTAATCATGTTACCCTTAGCATCTCTTACAACTTCAAGCTCGAGTTCTTCCCATCCGAGGATTGATTCTTCTACAAGAACCTGTCCTACGAGTGAAGCCTGAAGACCTCTTGCCATAACTGTCTTGAATTCTTCTACGTTATATACGAGTCCGCCGCCTGCACCACCCATTGTGTATGCGGGACGAAGTACTACGGGGAAGCCAATCTTTTCTGCAATCTCAAGACCCTCTTCTACTGAGTAAGCAACCTGAGATCTTGCCATCTCTATTCCGAGTGCGTTCATGGCATTCTTGAATTCGATTCTGTCTTCGCCCTTTTCAATAGCATCTACCTGTACACCGATAACCTTAACATTGTATTTATCGAGTACACCTGCTTCAGCAAGCTCTGAGCAAAGGTTAAGTCCTGACTGACCACCAAGGTTGGGAAGTAATGCGTCGGGACGCTCTTTTTCGATAATCTGCTCAAGTCTCTCAACATTAAGAGGCTCGATGTATGTAACATCCGCTGTTGCGGGATCCGTCATAATTGTGGCGGGGTTTGAGTTAACAAGCACTATCTGATAACCAAGTTTTCTAAGCGCCTTGCACGCCTGTGTTCCGGAATAGTCAAACTCGCATGCCTGACCGATGATAATGGGACCGGAACCGATTATCAACACTTTGTGAATATCTTCTCTTTTTGCCATGATTAACTGACCTCCTCGTATATATAAAAATCCTTAAACTTATTTATTCTATTCCATCAAAACAATATGTGCAGACCTTACTCTTATCAAGTCCGATGGCTTCAACCATGTCATCAAGACGAGCGAACTTAAGGCTGGTGAAATGCATAATCTCGCATATCTTATCCTGCATCATTTTATATTTTTCCGTTTCCGGATTGGTGTACTCTTTTAATACTTCTTCAGTTACATTACCGTTTTCAAGATCGTAGATTACTCTTCTTGCAATGAGGTCCATCTCAGAGTTGGATCTTGAGAAGTTAAGATACTTACAACCATACATAATGGGAGGACATGCAGGTCTTACATGCACTTCCTTGGCACCTGCATCAAAGAGGAAATCCGTTGTCTCTCTAAGCTGTGTACCACGTACGATTGAGTCATCGATAAGTAACATTGACTTATCCTTGATAAGAGGTTCTACAGGAATCAACTTCATCTTGGCGATGAGGTTTCTCTGGCTCTGCTTAACAGGCATGAAGCTTCTGGGCCAGGTAGGTGTGTACTTGATAAAAGGTCTTGCAAAAGGAACACCGGATTCGTTAGCGTATCCGATTGCATGAGCTGTACCTGAGTCAGGAACACCTGCAACTATATCAACCTTAACATTATCTCTCTTCGCCATGTTGGCGCCGTTATTGTAACGCATCTCTTCTACATTGATGCCTTCGTAGCATGATGTAGGATAACCATAATATACCCAGAGGAAAGAGCATACTTTCATCTCCTTCTCTGCTGCCTTCTTAATCTCTAACTTATCAGGTGTGATATATACTATCTCACCGGGTCCGAGTTCCTTGATATCCTTGTAACCTAAGTGAAGGTATGCAAAGTTTTCAAAAGAAGCACACTGAGCATCTGATTTTTTACCAATGTGTATGGGAGTTCTTCCAAGCTTGTCTCTGGAAGCATAGATTCCTTCGGATGTCATAAGAAGAACTGACATGGAGCCTTCAACTACATCCTGAACAAAAGATAAGCCCTCCACTAACGAGTCCTTCTGATTGATAAGCGCTGCAACAAGTTCTGTCTGATTAATGCTGCCACCGCTCATCTCAAGAAAATGAGACATACCGTCATGGAAGAGCTTACTAACTAATTCATCCGTATTATTAATCTTACCAACTGTGGTAATTGAAAAAGTTCCGAGGTGTGAACGAACAATGAGGGGTTGAGGCTCGTTGTCGGAAATACAACCGATACCGAGAGTTCCTTCCATCTCTTCGAAATCACGCTCGAATTTAGTCCTAAAGGGTGAGTTTTCTATATTATGTATAGCACGGTCAAATCCCTTGTTCTCTGAGTACAAACACATACCGCCACGTCTTGTTCCCAGATGTGAATGATAATCAATGCCAAAAAACAAATCAAAAACACAATTAGATTTGCTTGTTACGCCAAAAAATCCGCCCATTTCTCACCTCAAATTTTACATCTCGAAAGATTATACTTATTTTTTTATTTCATTGTCAAGGCAAAAATAGCCTTAAACAAAATAATTCTTAGACGCCCGAAAGTATGTTCATATTACGAAGATTGCCGTCAGATACATAGTCGTTAACCGACACCGCATGCTTGGCCAAATCACCACATATCGCACTGGTGATTCCCTGGCTCATAAGCTCTTCTATAATCATACCTGCTACGAATTCTATCCTGTCCGCTTTCTCCTGAGTCTTATTCATCTCATTGCCGGTAATCATAAGCATCTCAAGAGGAAGTGCAAGTTCCGATAATATATCGAGTTCCTTAAGGCCTCTAAACTGCCATTTGTAATATGGCATATATTCGTTATTAAGAAGATAGATGCTGGCCAAGGCATTGCGTACGAATTCATCAACGCAAAGTCCTGCTGCCGCAAGTTCTCCTCTTTTGACCATTCTTGGATAATTATATTGACCGGACTGGCTCATGAGTAAGAGATGTCCTGCAAGTCTTTTTAGTCTAATGTCCTTGGGCATAAGCAAAAGCTTTTCCCTTATAGTACTAAGAGTTCCATCCCCGTCATAAAAAATCTCCCCTTTAGTCACTTCGCATAAGTAATTCGTGGGGATCTTAAGCCAAGCATATGTGTCAAGCACACCATTGGCACAGCCAAGTTTTTCATTTAGAAAATCACTGAGGCGTACAACTCCGTGTCTTGCTCCACCCGCAGGGGCAACCTTTAACTTGGTATAACCTCTGAATTCCGAAGGAAGCTTGGCATATGCTCTCTCCATCTCAAAGGCTCTCTTTCTGTCTATAACATTTTCCTCGGGTAAAAACACACAGAACCCGGGTTCAAAATCATGATCCTCGCTAACATCGTCATCAAAGCCAAGTACTTCGGAGCCGGAACCCAACAGTCCTACGCTTATATAAGGCAAGCAATCCGCAAAATCTTCTTCAAGCATCTTCTTGCCATATGCTTCATAGTATTCTTTTGAAAGTTCAAGTCCCTTCATGTTTTTGATTATTCATTCATCCTTTTACGTAATTCCATGCTCTCTGCTATATGACCATAATAGTCAAACGCAGGTATGCATTTATCAAGCACAAATCTGTAATATGCATTGTGCTCTGTCTTGTCCATTGTCAGACAAGTATATGCTTTACCAAGCAATTCCTCGGTCTTACTTTCTGCATTCTCAAGACCGTCTCTTTTATTTACAAGATCAGCGATATTAAGATAAGTTATGGCTTCTTCCAATTCAGAAGATTGCTTCTTGGATAAAATATCAAGTGCCTTATTGTACTTATCCAGCGCCTCATCATATCTTTTCAACTCCGCAAGAGTCGCAGCGAAGTTATTATATAAACCTGCCACTCTAACATCATCTTCCGATAAGTCTTTTTGGTATACCGTCTCTGCTCTTTTATATTGTGTCGCTGCTTCCTCTTCATGGCCAAAAGCCCTAAAGACAGTTCCTGCGTTAAGAAGTGCTGTAGCACCCACTATAGAATCTTCCATATCGAATCTTGATACGGATGATATTGTCTCATACGCAAGAGTAAGTGCTTCTTCTTTTCTGCCATTCTTTCGAAGAAACCCCATCAACTCGGAAGACACAGTTAACTCACCTGAGTTGTCACCAAGATTTTTTGACTCACTAAGCCAATATCTTAAGTGTTCCTCAGCCCTGTCCGTCTCTCCCTTTTCAAGATGCTCATCGAGTTTTTCGATTATTCTGTCAACGGGAATACGCTCCTTGGTATTCATACACAAGGGGCACCTAGGCTCCATATAGTCTTCTCGTTCAAGCATTAAATTTCCTCATCCTGTCTTGCTGCAACAAATGATACAGCAGATACAATTGTTGCGATTGCTGCTACGATTGCAACGATGATAGGAATAGCTATAAGAGCTGCAAGAATAATGAACATGATTAATCCCTCTCTTCTTCTATCTTTTCAGTTATCTTTTTGATAATTCCGTTTACTTCCATATCCGAATCCATCGGAATAACGAGGCACTTACGTCCATCAATCATTCTTATCTCAACAAGCTGTGATGCTTCGGACTTAACAGAGACTTTTACATTGTCTCCCTTAACTTCTATTCTGCCTTTTTCTCTGATACGATCGGCATGTAAGAATCCTTCTTCGCCGACTTCCTTTTCGAATTCTTTTTCAACTATGGGAAGATGCTCTTCCTTGATACCTGAATTCTTAAGCAATTCTCTGGCAGCCTTTCTGTCTATGGTCGGCTCGTCAGTGAATACCTTGTTCTCAAGCATATCCGCAAGTTCATCCTGTACATCCTTAACAACCTGGAATGTATCATACTCGGGTGCAGCGTTAATAACGTTTTCGATAACATGTCTAAACATCTCTTTTTCAGCCACACTTGTGAGTTCTTCCTCGCATCCTAAAATATCGCTTATTATCTCGGGATGAAGAATAACCGGATCCTTGCAATAGTATAAAAGATTATTAACATCTGCAGTTCTATCATTAAATGCCGGGAATAAAAATCCAACTTCAGGCATCTCTACAACCCAGTCCCTGATTCGAGCAGCGATAACATTCTCATCTTCATGGTATGATAATGCAGCCTTGGCAAGATTAACGGGGCATATACAACTGTAGATATATCTGAATACTTCTTCTGACTCTCCCTGTGAAAAGCCATCGCTTCCCTCTCTGGGAACATCATATGCATCATATACTGTAACTACAAGATAATTGCTGACTGTAGGATAGGCATCCATAATCTTTTCGTAATACTTATCCATAAGCCCTGCGTTATCAAGAGTTGAATCTCTTAATTCGAGTAAGAACTTTTGAGCTTCATCGCCCTCTGAGTTCTTCTTGAAAGACAGATTAAGTAAATTTCTGTTAAGAACACCGCTTAATCCCTTCTTTAATATCTCGATGTATTTATGTCTGTCACTCTCATCCAGATTGGTAAGATATGTATTGTTTCTGCTTTGGATTTTTTTCTCAGAACCGATAATGTAACATACTTCGAGCTTGTATGATGCGTCATCGGAGAATTTGAGTCTCTTTTTTAATTCCAGAATCTCTGTATTTCTCATTGGGAAGTACCCTTTCCGACATCGTTTTTAGCCAAAATCAAAATAATTCTAACATATTTTCCATAGCTTCTCAATAATTGTAAAAAAGTTCGTTTCATTCTATAAATCTTTCTCTGCTTATATTGTTAAAAAAGGCATTTTCGTGTAAAATTATGAGTGATTGGAGGGTATAAATATGCTTGTTTGTTTAATACCATTATTTGATGAGAATTTGGCGGTAAAATCCTATTCTTTGCTTAGCAGAAGACAGAATCTCTTTTACAATCCCATGCTTTTATCAACGGGTATCAATGATTCTGTTGGTCAGGTGGATGGTCTTGAGATAATCGACAATGTCGGTATGACCACACTCTCTAATGACAAAGAGATTTTCGTTCCCGTCAACAATATATCCATATTTACGGATATCGCATCCAACACTCACGCTCCGCGTTCAAGAATAGTGTTGTTAATCGATAATTCCGTAACACCTGACGCAATGTACGTCAGACGTATTGATGAGCTTAAAAAAGACGGTTTCAAGTTTGCAATCTCCAACTTGAAGGTTAAGGATTTTGAAGACTATAGAATGATTTTATCGCTCGTTGATTATATCTATCTTGACTATACCAAGATTGATATCACCAAGGCTCAGATATACTTCACAAAAGTATATCCCAACATCAAGCTTATCGCTGAGAACATCCAGACAATGGATGCATTCGAGATGCTTAAAAACCAGGGTGGATATCACTTCTACGAAGGTCCTTTCTATAGACTTCCCATCACCAAGGGTGATTCCGAAGTTGCACCTCTTAAGCTTAACTACTTAAGCTTACTTAATATCGTTAATGCACCTGATTATGACCTTACAAAAGCAGCGGATATTATCTCTCGAGATACAGCACTTGTTATCTCACTCTTAGAGATTGTTAATAAGATGAGTCGTAATTCGAAGATTACATCAATTCGTCACGCAGCTGCAATGCTCGGTCAAAAGGAATTAAAGAGATGGATCAATACAGCTGTAGCTAAAGAACTCTGTGCCGATAAGCCCAGCGAGTTAACACGTCTCTCACTTCTTCGAGCAAAATTCGCAGAGAACTTGGCTCCCACATTTGACCTGGCAATTAAAGGTCAGGACCTCTTCTTGATGGGTCTTTTCTCGGTGCTTGATATTATTCTTAATAAGCCCATGGAAGAAGCTCTTCAGATGGTTAACGTATCCAAGGAAATCTCGGATGCGATTATCAATGAGAAAGGTGAATTCTACAGAATTCTCTATCTTATAAAAGTATATGAGTCAGGTAACTTCAACGAGATCGACAGACTTGAGATTGTTGATAAGATCAACTCCGACAGAATATACGAAGCTTACAAAGAATCTCTTAAGTGGTACAGAGATTTGTTCTACTAAAAGAAAAATAATAAAAGTATTAAATGCTAGATTAAGGAGACTGAAACGAACCATGAAAAAAAGAATTTTTAGTATACTCATTACCACACTATCGGTATTGTCTTTGACAGCGTGCTCGTTATTTGACGATATGGATGAAGACTTATTCTCCTCCAATGCACCTACAGATCCTACTAAGCCAGCTTTGTCAGGACACAGTGTAGAAGAAGGTGCTACTACCGACAACACCGTAGTTGTAGTTGATGGTACAAACGGTAATGATGAGGATGCTACAGTTGTACAAGATGAGGGTAATGGTAAGTTGACCGATTCTGATGGCTCTGCATCCGGAACATTTAAAACAAAAGATTTAAAAGGCAATGAAGTTACTCAGGAAGTATTCACTCATTCAAAAGTTAACTTCGTTAATATCTGGGGAACATTTTGCGGACCCTGCCTTAATGAGATGCCTGACCTTGGCGAATTGGCAACAGAATACGAAACCAGTCAGGTTCAGTTTATCGGAATCGTATGCGATGTAACTGATTATTCCGATGCATCCTATGCTCAAAAGTATGTAACTGACACGGGTGCAGATACATATATTCACTTGATAGGAAATGACAGCGTAGGAAAATGGAAACTCAACAATGTGGAATACGTTCCCACCACACTAATCATTGACTGCGACGGAAATGTACTTGAAGAAATAGTTGGTTCCAAGAGTAAGATTGAATGGAAGACATTAATCGATTTCTATGTAAACAAATAATTCAATATAAATCTTGATTTATTAAACTTGAAATATTAAATTATAAAACACCGATGAATTAATATTCACCGGTGTTATTTTTTGTTCTGGATTTTGTTTTTTGTATTCTTTGTTAGTGGCTTATTACTCTCCTACCACCAATAATAATAATCATCGTCGTAGTCATCGTAGTAATAGTCGTCATCATCATAGTAATAATCTTCACTGTAGCTGTTGTTATACCATCCTGTATCATCACAGTCATCATCATAATAGTAATAACCGTCATCACAGTAGTAATTGTCACTACTGTCGCCATAATCGTAGGAATCCCACTCGTAATCGTATGACCAGTAATCATCCCAATCATATCCGCCCCAGTCGTAATCATCTTCGTCTTCATCATAGGAATCCCAACCGTCATAACCTGAGTTGTCCCAATCGTAAGAACCATTGGAACCACCGCCTACGAATTTGCCGAGAAACGAAATATATTTATCATCAAAACCACAGTTTTTGAATACTGTTTTACATTCAGAATAAAATTCTGAATCTCCATACGGAAGCGTGACAGAAAGACCTGTCATACGTGAATCGCCACTTGTTGTAGAACAATAAAGAATCGAAGACTTGATAACTGATGAAAGTGCATTGGATTCATCCGTATTCATAGTCTTGGCAAGAGCCATTATATCAACAGCGTAACAATACTCTTCCATGGTTGAAACACCAAAGAAAAGATCCCATATATCCCTATCGCCATCTCTAAGCAATTTTCCGGAAGCTCGTTTGCTTCGCTGCATATTCATAGTGTAATCATAGGATAAGAGTTCATCCTCGTTAGCATATGCAAAGTCAGTCCAAGTTGAATATAAGAGTCTTGTATATCTAAGATCAACTAAAGCAAGTACTCCTTCTGTATCCTCAGTAATACTTTCTTTTATAAAATCATCTACAACAACTTTTCCAATATCAATCATAGATGTGGAAGAATTATGACCCAAAAGTGAAAGCCAGTTTTGATATTCCCATCCGCATCCTGATTCAAAGTCTTCTGATACCAAGAGATAATCCGCATAATCACAAAGGGTACATGCTGTCTCAAGGCCACCCATAAGACATGCATCAAATCCAATCATCTCAAACTTGATGCCTGAATTAGCTACTGCTCTTTGTATCTCATCAAGAGTAAGTGCTGCGTACTCATCATTTACATTCTCATCAACGCCGTATCCGTATACTACTCCGCCGCCGTGATCCCAGAATATAAGCATATTTCTGTCTGCGGGATAATTGGTCTTGCAATATGTTAAAAAGTCTGAGAGTGTACTTTCCTGAGTGATATCAAGCTGACCAAGATTATCCTGAACAAGTACAAGCTTACCATCCTTAACAACGAATCTCTGCGCTGTCTTGGATGAAATTCCATCAGTCTTCCACTTCTTGGTACCACCTGTCTGAATAACAACATTTACATTATCGGAAAGTGTAGAATTAAGAATCTCTGCGAGATCCGCAGTTGCATAACCATACTTACTCTCAAGGTCGGAACCATTCATGTAAATCATAACGGTTGCTGTATCCGTACCATCACCCTTGAGTGTCACAAAAGGCTCTCTAATAGCCTTGGATAATAATGCATCGGAATTACTGGTAGTATTATCAGATGAACTTGCACTCTGATACGTAGTCGTACTGTTTTCTTTTGCATCCAAGAGGCTTTGCTCATATGCAACTACCTCGGGAGCATCCGTATCGGTAGGGAAGAATAAGATGAATCCAAATAATCCACCAATTATCAAGAGTACAATAAGCGTAACAACAAAAACAGCACCCGATGCTAAAAGTGTGAGTGCAATAACCCAACCGTATCTAGCTCGTTTGCCTTCTTTTTTCTTTTGCTTATTAGCTTTCTTTATTGCCTTCTTATCGGCCTTAGTAAGAGGTCTTGCTGCTGCAGGAGTTACAGGTGCCTGAGGTGCAGGCGCCGCGGTTGTTGGTGCCGAAGTTACCGCTGCAGCAGAAGCTACTGCTGTAGCTGCAGTGTTAACAGGCTGCGAGGCATTAGGATAAACATTGGGAGAAGTTGTTCTATTGATATAGACAATAGTGCTGTCTCCCTGTACAACGGTAAAATGCAATCCACACTTATCGCATACCAATTCATCTTTTTCTATCTTGTCACCGCATCTGACGCAATAATACATGTTTATATACCGTCCGTTTATTTAATAAAACTTACTTTTTCTTCTTTTTACCGGTTGTCTTTAAACTCTTAATCTCAATAGTATCTTCTATCTCAAAATCAAGTCCGTCATTATTAGCTTTCTTCTCTTCGCTTGCTTTCTTAGTCTTTTCAAACTTATCAAAATCATCGTCGATCGAAAGCGACTTGTTCTTAAACTTTTTAATCTTATTAAGAACAATGAATTCTGTAATGGCAGGAACAACATCAATAAGAATATATACAGCTGCTATACCACCGATTACTATAAATATCCATGCCCACCAACCACTTTTATTGACCAACATGAATACACCGAATACGATAAAGCTTATTACACCAAAAAGAGGTATGAGGCCGTTCTCAACTCTTTCCTTGGTATCATAGTATTTCTTATCCCAATCGCTGGCCTTGCTTCCGGGCTTCTTAAATGAGTCGGGTCCAATTGCGAACTTACCCATGTAGTAAAGTCCTACAAGGAAAATCAATACACCGAAAAGTACCGGTACGATTGTCTCTATATGCCAACCCGCATCAAGAAGTTCCTTGGGATTCTTGACGTTATAATATACATCCATGGTGAGTTGATCTTCTTCTATCTCACCGGGGAAAGACTGTGCGGTATATACCATCTCGTCGCCAACTCTATAAGCAAGCTCAAGCATGGTTTTTGCTCCGTCTTCGGACTCAATCTTATATCTTGATACAATTGTCGCTTCAGTCTTTTGCGAATACATGTTGACGGAATTAGTCAAAATAAAAACTACGATTCCGGCTACGAAAAATATACCACCGAGTATTACGCAGATAAGACCTACATTCTTGTTACTGAGTTTCTTAAGGTTAATTTCACGCATAGACAATCTTTCTCATCATATCAAAATATGCTTTTACTTCGGACAAGTAGTTCTCTGCATCAAAGACGCCGTTATTGTAGGCCTTTTCCATAATACCCTTAAGAGTATAGCCCACTGTCATATCAAGCATGTCTTTGGATACATCTGATGAAAGCTCTGATTCATTAAAGTTCTCAAAAGCTTCTCTCACCTTATCCTTATAAGGCTCAATCATGTCCTTGGCAACAGATATGATTTCTTCATCCTTTTCATCTAACATGGATTGAATCATAAGCGGTGCAAAAGGATAAATCTTGGAAATCTGAACCTTGGTATTCTCAATGATATAGAGAATATCAAAATAATCCGAAGGCTTAGACATCAGATTAACCTGAAGTTCCATGTTGAGGTATTTTACACAGTAATCTGATACAAAAGAATATAATCCCATCTTGTTGACAAAATAGTGGAACCAGAGTCCCTTGGAGACCCCTGCTACCTTGACCATATCGTCTGTACTGGCGTTTTTATATCCCTTGCATGCAAATACCTGCATTGCACCATTTATCATCTTATCCTGTTTTTCTTTTTTCAGGTCAAAAAACTTGTCATTCATCTAGTAAGAACTCCCAAATTGACTGAATTAGTCGATAAATATCTTAACATAATTGATATTCAACTTCAATGCTTTTCTATTTACTTTTAGCCGTTTACATAGTAAAATAAAACGTGATGTAACTCAAAGGAGGGCATTTTGCAATGAAGAAGAGTACAAAGGGATTTCTTTTAGGATTAGGTGCTGCAGCAGCAGCTGTTGGAGCATACTACGTATACCAGAACAGAGATAAGATTTTTAAGACAGAAGAGATTATCAACGACGACGGTACTGTTACCAAGAAGCGTACATATGTTGATCTCGACAATATAAAAGAGAAGACCAACGAAGCAGTTAACAAGACAAAAGAGACTGCTCAGAACACTTGGAAAAAAGCTCAGGATAAGTTCGACGGTTTAAAGAAGGGCAAGAAAGAAGCCGACAACGTAGCAGATGAGATTATCGAAGATGTTACAGATACTGCAGAAGAAATCAGAAATGATGTAGATGCAGAAGCTTAATAGTCAAAGGAAAAGCAAAAACTTATATATAGAAAAAGAGGATTGAAAATTCAATCCTCTTTTTTATTCCCATTATATTTCTTAGATACTTTAGGTTAATTATCTAATAAATTATTATCTGATTTATGATTTATTGATTTCCCTTACCCTTAAGCTTGAGTCTGTTCATCTCTCTTGCTATTCGCATCTGAGCAGTCTTGTATTCCTGAATACTCTTCTTTTGAAGAATGGCTTCTTTGGCTGCATCTGCTGCCGCACGAGCTCTGTTCTCATCTATCTCATCAGGTGTCTCTATGGTATCCACCAAGAGTCTGACATCATTGTCAGCCACAATAAGAATACCCTGCGACACTGCAGCTGTTACTCTCTCGCCCTCGGGCTTGGAGAATTCCAATATACCTGGTACTATGGCAGCTACCATGTTTTTGTGATTGGCCTGAATTCCGTATTGACCATCGGTAATCGGAACTATCAGGCTCTCGCACTCGCCTTCATAAAAATTCCTCTCGGCAGCGAGTATATGGAGCATGAATACATTCATACTTATAATTCTCCGTTTTTAATCTTCTCTGCCTTAATCTTACAATCTTCTATAGTTCCCACGTTGAAGAACGCAGCTTCGGGAAGATCGTCAACTTCGCCCTCTACGATAGCCTTGAAGCCTCTTATAGTCTCAGCAACAGGAACGAATACACCTGCATTACCTGTATACTTTTCAGCTACGTGCATGGGCTGTGATAAGAATCTCTGTACCTTTCTTGCTCGAAGAACAGTAAGCTTATCTTCCTCTGCTAATTCGTCCATACCAAGGATTGCAATGATATCCTGAAGTTCAGCATACTTTTGTAAAATCTCCTGAACCTTTCTTGCTATTTCATAATGCTCTTCTCCCACGATATCGGGTTCGAGAATTCTCGATGTAGACTCAAGAGGATCTACAGCGGGATAGATACCTTGCTCAGCAATCTTTCTTGATAATACTGTAGTAGCATCAAGGTGTGAGAATGTTGTCGCAGGAGCAGGGTCTGTAAGGTCATCCGCAGGTACATATACGGCCTGAACCGATGTAACGGAACCACGCTTGGTAGAAGCGATTCTTTCCTGCAATGCGCCCATCTCTTCTGCAAGTGTGGGCTGATAACCTACGGCTGAAGGCATACGTCCAAGAAGTGTTGATACTTCGGAACCAGCCTGTACGAATCTGAATATATTATCAATGAATAAAAGCACATCTTTATTCTGAGTATCTCTAAAATACTCAGCCATGGTAAGACCTGAAAGAGGCACTCTCATACGTACACCGGGTGCTTCGTTCATCTGACCGAATACCAATGCAGTCTTCTCTGATACACCTGATTCCTGCATCTCTCTCCAGAGGTCATTACCCTCTCTTGATCTCTCGCCTACACCTGTGAATATGGAATAGCCACCGTGCTCTGTAGCTACGTTATGAATAAGTTCCTGAATAAGAACTGTCTTACCTACACCGGCACCACCGAAAAGTCCGATCTTACCTCCCTTGGGATAGGGTTCAAGAAGATCGATAACCTTGATACCTGTTTCAAGTATCTCTATAGCGGGGCTCTGATCCTCAAATGAAGGAGCCTTTCTATGAATAGCCCATCTCTCTGCATCGGCAGCAACTTCGCCCTTACCATCTATGGGCTCGCCAAGAACGTTGAACATACGTCCTAATGTGCACTCACCTACAGGAACAGTAATATTGTTACCTGTTGCGATAACTTTCATTCCTCTTGCAAGTCCTTCACTACCGGCAAGCATGATGCAACGAACAAGTGAGTTGCCAATATGTGATGCAACTTCCATAACAAGTTCCTTGCCTTCTACTTCTACCTTAAGTGCTTCTCTTAACTTGGGCAATCCGGTATCAAATCTTACGTCTACAACAGAACCTGATACCTGAACTATACTTCCTTCCATATATGCCTCCATTTATGGCTAGTGAGATTTCATCTTCTTTCTCTTGGCTCTAGCGCCTGCAGAAATCTCCGTAATCTCTTGTGTAATATGTGCCTGTCTGGTGTGATTGTACTCAATCGTAAGCTTATCAATAAGTTCCTCAGCGTTACGGTTGGCTGACTCCATGGCAGTCATTCTGGCGTTCTGCTCTGAGCAGAAACTGTCTATCAAAGCACCGTATATGATACCTGTAACGTAACTTGATATCATATTCTCCAATGCTTCCTTGGCGTTAGGATAAAACTCCATCTCGCCCTTGGGCCACGAAAATCCTTTTTCTGACCTTTCTACTCTCTTATCAATCTCTTTTGCCTTACTGAAATCCGACTTGTTAAAAGGAAGAAGTCTCAATGTTTTTACCTTGGCTTCCATTCCGCTCTCGTAATCGGTAAATACTATATAAATCTTAGAGAGCTTTTTCTCATCATATAGATTAAGCAAAAGATCAGATATCTCTCTTGCTCTTGCGAGTGTAGGATTCTGAGCGGTATAGAGGAATGTCTTTTCAATGGGAACCTTTTTGGAATTAAAATATCTTCTTCCGTACTCACCAACAACGAATAAAAGCTTATCGTGCTTTTTAGTCATTAACTTGGTAGCTTCCTTAATGACATTCTGATTATATGCACCTGCAAGACCCTTATCGGCCGTTATTACCAAGTATCCGTATGTACCCTCAATCTGATAGGTAGTATTGTCAGGATAAAAGTAATGACTCTCGACATTTTTAGCCGATTTGACAATACGTCGTATACTGAGCACAACATTTTCAAAATAAGGCCTTGTACGGTCTAATTCTTTTTTTGCCTTTCGCATTTTATTGGAGGATATAAGGTACATGGCGTTAGTGATTTTTTGAGTATCCTTAACGCTCTGAATATGACCTTTTATCTCCTTCATATTCGACATAGGTTATCCTCGTAAATAATGATTAACGATTTTTCTTGTATTCGTTGGCAATATTGATAATCGCCTTTTTGTCTTCATCAGTCAAAAGACCTGTGGACTCAATCTTGCTGCAGATATCAGCATGTAAAGTTTCAAAATGAGCCAAAAGCTTTGCTGTCTCCTCTGCAATCTGCTTAACAGGTACATCCATAAAATACTTAGCAAGTGCTGCAACAAGTAAGATTACCTGCTCATGCTGTGAGTAGGGCTTATACTGAGGCTGTCTAAGTATGTACATAAGACCGTGACCGTATGTTAACTGCTTTTGAGTAGCATCATCAAGGTCTGATGAGAACTGTGTGAAGACTTCCATTTCTCTGTACTGAGCAAGGTCAAGACGAAGTGAACCTGATGCTTTCTTCATAGCCTTGGTCTGTGCATCACCACCAACACGAGATACTGAGAGACCTACGTTAACCGCTGGACGCTGTCCTTCGAAGAAGAGCTCACTCTCAAGGAATATCTGACCATCAGTGATAGAAATGATGTTGGTAGGAATATAAGCTGCAACATCACCTGCCTGAGTCTCAACGATAGGAAGTGCTGTAATGGAACCTCCGCCTAACTCATCACTTAAGTGAGCTGCTCTCTCAAGTAATCTTGAGTGAAGATAGAATACGTCACCGGGGTAAGCTTCACGTCCGGGTGAACGGTCAAGCAACAAACTAAGTGAACGATATGCTATCGCATGCTTGGATAAATCATCATATACGATAAGCACGTCCTTACCCTGATGCATAAAGAACTCTGCAAGAGCGCATCCTGAATAAGGAGCAATATACTGAATGGGAGCTGCATCAGATGCAGATGCATTAACTATGATTGTATAGTCCATTGCTCCATGCTTTTTAAGATTGGTTACCATCTGAGAGATAAGGCTGGCCTTCTGTCCTATGGATACATAGATACAGATAACATCCTTGCCCTTTTGATTAACAATGGTATCAAGAGCAATTGCTGTCTTACCTGTCTGTCTGTCTCCGATGATAAGTTCTCTCTGTCCTCTACCAATGGGGAACATAGAGTCTATACACAAAATACCTGTCTCCATTGGTCTGTTAACAGGCTGTCTGTCTATAATACCGGGTGCAGGAGATTCAATGGCACGATATCCTTCTGCTTCGATATCACCCTTGCCGTCTATAGCAAGACCAAGGGGATTGATAACTCTGCCAAGGTAATCATTACCTACTGGAATACCGGCACTTCTACCTGTTCTCTTAACTCTGCTGCCCTCTGCAATAGCATCAGTATCATCAAAAAGAATACAACCGATTTCATTCTCTCTAAGGTCAAGTACCATACCTCTGATACCTTCTGAGAAAAGAAGAATCTCACCGTATGTAGCATCCTTAAGACCTGATACTGTAGCGATACCATCACCGACGCTTGTAACTACACCGAACTCAATCGGAGCGCCGCTGGGCTGCCAGTCTTTTACAGTCTCCTTAATAAGAGGGATGATATTATCTCCCTTATTTTTGCCAACTGTTTTTCCTATTCTTTCCTTGAACTGTTCCAGACGACCTGCTCTGGTCCAGTCGTATACTTCCTTGCCTATCTCGAGACGGAAACCATCCGTTACGGACTTGTCTTCCACCCAATCAAGAGTTACGTTTTCACCGTATTTGGAAGTAAGGAATTTAAGTATCTTCCCTTCTTGTGTGGCATCAGGCTTAATGCTTGAATAAAGAAGGGCTTTCTTTTCATCAACCATTTTTAACTATCCTTTTCAACCGCACTAATGAACTGATCGTATGTATCAAGCTTGGGATCAAGCACGATCTTTTGTGTAGCCTCATTAACAAGATCCGCAATCTCTTTTTGAGCATCATTAATAATTCTGTCATGCTCTGCGATGGACTTGTCTCTGGCCTTCTTAAGTATGCCTGCTGCCTCTTCGTTAGCCGCAGTAATGATACGCTCTCTCTCAGCAAATGTCTCTTTGCCTGCCTTTTCCTTATTGGCGAGAATCTCACTGTCCGCATTCTTAAGCTTCTGCTCGTACTCTTCCTTGGCTTTTTCGCCTTCTTCTACTTTGCCCTTAGCTTCATCTTCAAGCTGTTTGAAGTGTTCTTCTCTGGCATCCATGAACTTTCTTACAGGCTTGTACAGTATAAAATACATTCCTGCAAAAAGAATGAAGAAGTTGAATAAATGAAGCAATATCTGCTGAATATCAATGTTAAGCGGTAAATTACCCATGACTTAAACCTCGTTTAAAAGTATTAACGTTAATCCCGATATACTTACAGGATGAATACAATAAATATCGCAACAACCAATGCATAAATGATAGCTGTCTCGACGAATACAAGACCGAGCATCATAAGTGTCTGAATTTTACTTGCGATTTCAGGCTGGCGTGCCGCACCGTCTGCTGCCTTGCAGATGGCAAGACCCATTGCGATAGCACCTGCTGCCGCAACTGCTGCTACAACGATTGCTGCCGCAAAAGCCTTGGCAACTGTAACATCATTTTCATTAGTCTCTGCAACAACTGCTGCATCCGAATCTGCCGCATATACCTTGCTGGGAACAAACAATACGCTTAATGCAGCAACCAACATCATAATCAACGCAATAGCTTTAATAGATCTTTTCATTATTAAACCTCCGAAATGAGTTCTTTTTTATTCTTTTTAACTTTCTTTACTTTCTCTTTTTTCTCATGCACTTCAGTTGCTTCACCGTAGAAGATACTTACAAGCATCGTAAGTACGTATGCCTGTACCAATGCATGAAGAAGTGTGAATGCTATACCGATAAATACGGGTAAGCCGAAACTTGTGGGCTTACTGTAATATACAAGCTCCGTAACGAGCGCACCCGAAAGAAGC
>JAEEQX010000023.1 GCA_016285575.1 Lachnospiraceae bacterium | reverse complement strand
GGACCTCATAGTGAAGCTTCAGCAGTCAGAGAGTTTGCGCTTACAGGCAATCCCGATATGCAGGGTGTACCTGCAGATGTAAGAGTATATATGTATTGGATGATTCCGGGTTCCGTAGATGATTTCAAAACAAAAGTTGAAGGTGGAGGATATCCTAATGGAGTTCGTCTTCACGTTAAGGTAGTGTCTAAGACAGCGAACCAGACATATGAAGCAGAGGAAGTATACAAGCTTACTGTCAGAAAAAATGACAATGAAGGAAAGGCAATCTTATCAGCGATAGATTCATCTTGTAATCCTGGTGGTCATACAATTGATTCTAATGAAAAGTGGATTTGGAAGAGAGTTAAAAAGTAGTTTGTTATGATGAAGAACAATTTAGAGACTAAATTGAATATGTCTTTCCTAAAGAAGAATAACAGTGGTTCTACCATGGTAGAGACACTGGTTTCGTTCGTCATTCTTTTCCTCATTCTTGCATCTCTTTACGGTATAGTTGCATTCTCATCTGAGCTCTATATGCGTAGTGTTGATACCTCAAGACTTCTTCAGAAGTTCACCAGAGAGATTAATAAGAAAGATGAGCTGATTGGAATCGATTCAACTTCTTTTATCAAAAAAGAAGAATACAAGGCCGGCTACACCAAGGCAGGAAGTGATGGCAATTACGCAGCACTAGAATTGACGCTTGTAGTAGATGATACCAATTCATCATTTACTGGTTCTGATGCTATGAAAAACAGCAGAATTAAGCTTAACAATACTGGTGCAAAGACATACGTATGCAACGATCCAACATACGAAGAAAAAAAGATAATTGTGCCCAAGGCAATAAGGTATGAGTATGAACATGATTAGACTTATCAAAGAAAAATTGAATATTAAGTCTTCTCATTCGGGAAGTACTCTTATCGAGATGGTTGTGAGTTTCACTTTGCTTGCTATCTTTCTATCTACTGCAACAGTTATCATCTCCAACGTGACTAATCTTTATTACCATGTCAGAGGTGAGAGTTATGCGAGACAGGTTGGAGATATTGTTACTCAGAAGATAGTATCTGAGATAAGTGGCGCAAGATATTCTGCAACCAACAATAACTATAATCCGGTTATTTATACGGAGTCTTCATTATCTGTAGGCGATGGAGAAAAAGTAGTCGGCAACTCGATAGCTTTTTATGATGGAACGGACACGAGAGTTCGTATCTTTGCATCAGGCTATGCAAGTGGAAAAGACCCTAATGATGACGGTATATTCCAAATCTTTTATTATCCAATTAAAGATGAGACCGATTCAACAAATGACAGGGTTGGTACCTACTGGGGATTTGATAAAAAGATTTATAACGGATACAAAATCACGAGAATGAACTTTGCGCAGGCCAACACATCTCTTAATGAACAGTTGGCAGCAGAATATAACATTGCGGATGTGCACAAGGATCAATATCCTTCCAATGTTATGGCAGTATACATGACTCTCAAGAGTGAGAAATACGGAGAGTACAATATCTGCAGATTTGTTAAGATGTATGATTATCCTGAAGACGTGGATGATTTTATTATAAAAGCAAGTGAGAATTAGACTATGAGTTCTGATGGTATGAGAGACAAAATCAACGTAGCTTCTTTTATACGTGTCATATTGATAGTGGCAGGCGTTTTAATCTTAAGCGCTGTTGGTTTTTTCGTGGCTAACACTCAGATACATGCGAGAGCAGCATTCAGAGATGCCAAGAATGTATACCTTGCACTTTCAGCAACTGAGATTGAATACTACGCGGCAGGAAAGACGATTTATGATCCTACGATGGAAGGCAATCTCGCAGAGGGTGTTAGAGAACGTGTTGAGAAACTTGCTGATAGTGAGGGAACTTACAAGATAGTTTCTTATGATGTAAAAAATCATCGACTTACAGGATTGCAGTACAACAACGGCAATTATTATGTTGATTATACATACAAAAAAGGTCAATCAAAATGGGAAGTAAAGTATATGATGACTATCAGTCGTTATGATGACTGATTGACGGATTTATGATATACTTTTTATAAGTGTGACTAAGCACGAAGGGGAAAGAAAATGGCTAATTTTCGATACAAAGCCCAGGACAAAGAAGGCAAGATAATATCAGGTACTCAGGCAGCCGGCAGTGAGAACGAGTTGCATGAGAAGTTAAAAGGTGATGGACTCTTCCTTATTGAAGCCAAGGAAACTAGTGTAGGAAAAAAACGTTATAAAAGACTCAAGTACGACAGACTGTCGGATTTTTCACGTAATCTGTCAAAACTTTTGGCAGCAGGCGTTACTCTCGTTAGAGCTCTCAAGATTATATCCGATGATGAATCAATTCCTCAAAAGGAAAGAGAACTCTATGCAGATGTTCTAAAACTTGTCAGAACAGGTATGCCCTTATCGGATGCTATGGAAGAACAGGGCGATACCTTCCCTTCATTATTCGTCAACATGATTAGATCTGCTGAGTCCTCAGGCAACCTCGATGATACCGCAGCTAACATGGCTGAGTACTACAGCAAGGAATATAAAATCAGTCAAAAGATTTCAAGTTCCATGACTTATCCCAAGATACTTTCAGTATTGATTGTACTTGTAGTAACAGTAATTATGGGATTTGTTCTTCCACAATTTGATGACCTCTTTGCTCAGATGGGAGAACTTCCTCTTGCAACAAGAGTGCTTATGGCGATAAGTGGCTTTGTTGCTCACAGATGGTATGTTCTTATCTTTGCAGCAATCCTTTTATTCATGCTTTATAAGATTGTATTCTCCATTCCCGCTATTCGCTTTTGGATAGACAGAATTGAGATTCATCTTCCTAAGATTGGAAAGTTAAGACGTATTATCTACACAGCAAGATTTGCAAGAACTTTATCCAGTCTTTATTCCGCAGGTATTCCTATTATTACCTGTCTTCAGATTGCAAAGACTACGGTTGGTAATCTTTATATAGAGAGCCAGTTCGATGATATGATAGCCAAGGTTCGAGGCGGTGAGAATCTCAGTGCCGGAATAGACAGTATAGATGGATTTGTAAAAAAACTCACGTCGAGCGTCAGCGTTGGTGAAGAGACAGGTGAACTTGACAGTATGCTCGTATCCATCGCAGACCAGATGGATTACGATGCGGAGATTGCTACAGAAAAACTTGTGGCTATGATTGAGCCCGTGATGATAGTTATCATGGCAGTGATAGTAGGCTTCATCATGATAGCAATTATTCAGCCTATTTATGGATCATATCAGTCGATAGCTGATACAGCAATGTAAATAAAGGACTTCCTTTATATATAAAATGATTTAAGAATAAAAGTAATTAGACTTCCGAGGAAGGGAGAGAAAAAGTGAGCGTAAGCATATATCTGAATAACATTGAAGTTCAGATTGTACAGGGCAGCCGCGGCAACAAGGGATCATTCCAAGATTCCGTTACCGTCAATGCACCCGAGGGCAGCATCATCAACGGAACCATCACAGATTCCGCTGCTTTTGTTGACTTCTTAAAAGAAATCTGGGCGTACTACAGATTCCCTAAAAATGACGTACATCTGGTAGTCGGTGGTAACAAGATGCATGGTCGTAACCTCGAGGTTCCGGCAATGTCAGCAGCCAAGACTCAGGAGTTCATTGCACGTGAATTATCCGATATGGGTAAAGAGGGCGAGGACAGTATTATCTGTTACAACGTTCTTTCAGGAAAAGCAGGTAAAAAACTCAAGAACTATTATGTTGAACTTGCCGACAAAGAACTTGTAAAAGACTACGTCGAGATTTTTAAGGAAGCAGGCATTACTCTTAAGAGCCTTGTTTCATCAGAAGGAAGTATTATCAGTCTGGTTGACAAGACTGTTAACGGTCAGTTTAAGACCTTCGTGTTACAGATAATGAGCGGTAACATGGTATCCAACATCTTCTTTGTTGACGGTACCTTCAATTATATCAACTCGGTTCGTATTTTTAACGAAGCAGGATCTGCAGCATATTATGACGACTGTGCGAGATCGCTTAGTAACCTCAATCAGTTTATTCAGGCTCACAAGATTGAACAGAAGGTTGAAAAAGTTTTCATAGCCGGCTCGGACAAAGTCGACATGTATTTCTATGGAGATATAGTTGCTCAGTATGGGCTTGATGCTCCAATCGCTATCATGAATCAGGGCCTTGGACCCAATGCAGACAAGAATCATAAGGCACAGCAGGTTATCTTCGCTTTGTCAGGTCTTTACACAGATGGCAAAAAGGAGAGCAACTTCCTTTCAAATATTAATAAGAAAGAAAAGCAGTCCAAGATTAACCCTGAACTTAAAAAGAGTATATCCATTGTTGCATCAACATTGGTTATCATGCTTTTGTTGTTCTTCATTACGTTTGGACTTCGTATGATTAGACAGGTCAAGTATAACAGACTTATCGAGTACAACGAGGATCCGACCATTATGATGCAGGTAGGTCTTTTTGATAAGTTCTCAGAAAAAAGAGATGCACTTGCAGCAAGAGCCAATTCGATTGACAACATGCTCAATACGATTCAGACATATCCTATTTTGACAAAAGATGTTGAAAAGATTTTATTTGATACAGCAAAAGGATATGCGGAGATTGAGATAGGCAGTTTCGATGCTGAGAACGGACTTGTTAATGTTACAGCTAAGGCGAGAGACGTAGAACTAATCAATCAGTATATTTACCGCTTGCAGGATCAGGATATATTCAGCAGCGTAAAATACTCCGGATATACATATAATCAGGACGGAACCTGGAGCATCAATGTAACTTGTATGTTTGCAGAGGGCGTCGGAAGGGAGGCTAAAGATGAAGAATAGTTTATCCCGTAACGATAAGAGACTCTTACTTTTCATGTTCCTCTTTGTGGTAATAGTAGGTATTGGATACTGGGGAATATTCCCTCAGATCAAGGCTTTTAGAACCCTTGAAAAAGATATCGCCAGAGAGGAAGCATTACAAGCTGTTAATGAGCAAAAGGTTGCTAACGAGGTCTTCGTTGAGAGTCAGTGCAAAGAGTACGAAGAGATGATGTCAAAGGACAAGGATAAGTTCTATGACATGATGAACGAGGCTGACATTGATCTTTTACTTACTAGCAAGGCAATTAAGAATAAGCTCGAATCTTTTAACCTCAATATTGATATCGATTCAGAGCCTTCAGACAGAAAGGCATACAGATACTCAGAACTTTACGAACAGCAACAGGTTTGGGAGCGAGAGAGAGCAATTGCCGAGAGTATGGAGAGTGAATCTGAGGAAGACGAAATACTCGAAGACTTTTCAGGCAGCAAAAAGAAAAAGAACTCCGATGAAGAGGAAGAAGAGGAAATAGATGAGACAGTAGATATCTTTGGTAATTCTGAGTTAGTTGGTGCCAATACAGATATCTATGCTGCTAAAGTAACCATGACTATCGGTGGCGACAGAGCTAATCTCGAAGCATTCCTTAAGGAGATTATGGAATCCGACAAAGAGATTCTCATCACATCATTTGCTTGGAGCAAGTATCGTGTTCAGAAGACAAAGCAGGGAGTTATAGTTACAGATAAGAATAAGAACTCTCTTAAAGCAGAAGACTATGAACTCGTAGAACTCGACGCACTTACTATTACAATGGAAATATACATGTGCGATAAAGATTGATATTCAGCATAGGGGAAATACAGATGGATATTAAGAACAACAGAAATATTCGTATAGGTGATGTACTTAAGGAATTCGGCTATGTATCTGACGAACAGATAAGCGATGCCATTGAATACCAAAAGCAGCACAACGGAGTCAGAATGGGTGGCGCGCTTATTGAGCTTGGCTATATTACCGAGTCTCAGATGCTCGAGGCGCTTGGCCAGAGACTTCAATACAGACTCGTCAATATATCGGATTTGTCATTTGATACCAACGCCGTTGCGATGATTCCTCGTGCACTCGCAGAAAAATACGGAATATTGCCTTATAAGTTTGAGGATAATGTTCTCTATATTTTGACCAACGATCCTCTTAACTTTTACGGCATTGAGGATGTAAGACAGGTTGCAGGTACGGATATTCATATTGAACTCTCCGAAAAGCAGCCGCTTGATAATGCTATACATTATTACTATTCGGAATTGTCAGCCAAAAAGGCTGCGGACAAGGCATCAAAGTCAAGCCTTGCAGAAGTAGATGAGATTGAAGTTAACGTTGAGGAAGGCGATGATGATGCACCTATCATCAACCTCCTTAATTCACTCGTTGTCAGAGCATACAACTCCAATGTATCCGATATTCATATCGAGCCATTCGAAAAGCACACGGCAGTTCGTATGAGAATGGATGGTGTCATCGTAGACTTCATGACACTTCAGAAAAACATTCACAACTCACTCATTGCACGTATTAAAATTTTGGGTGATTTGGATATTGCTGAGAGACGTATTCCTCAGGACGGACATTTCAAAACTAATATAGAAGGAACTCCCGTCAACATAAGAGTTTCAGTTATACCTACAGTATTTGGTGAAAAGGCAGTACTTAGACTTCTTGCATCTGCTGCTACAATCGATCATTCCGGAACATTCGGTATGAACGAGAAGAACTACGATATAGTCAGCAAGATGCTTCGTTCACCAAATGGTATTATATATGTAACAGGACCTACAGGTTCAGGTAAGTCAACAACACTTTACATGATTCTTCAGGAACTCTCACAGAGAGCAGTTAATATATCTACCATCGAGGATCCTGTAGAAAAGAACCTACCCAAACTCAATCAGATGCAGGTTAACAATACAGCAGGACTGACATTCGAAGTTGGACTTCGAGCCCTCCTTCGTCAGGACCCCGATATTATCATGCTTGGTGAGACACGTGATGCCGAGACAGCATCCATATCGGTTAGAGCCGCTATCACTGGTCACTTGGTTCTCTCGACACTCCATACCAATGATGCAGCGTCATCCGTTACCCGTCTTATCGATATGGGTATCGAACCATTCATGATGGCCAACTCGCTTGTTGGTATAATAGCTCAGCGTCTTGTCAGAAAGGTTTGCCCGGACTGCGGACAGTGGGGCACGCCTACAGAGGAGGAGCAGAGAATAATCGGCTATCCTATATCTCAAGTGGTTCACAGGGTTGGATGTCCTAAGTGTAACAACACAGGCTACAGAGGCCGTATCTCAATCCACGAGATTCTTCCTGTAGATAAGAACATCCGTAGAATGATAGCTCAAAATGCTACCGCAGAAGAGATAAAAGACTACGGCAGAAAGAATATAGGTATGCTTACACTTAAAGAAAGCTGCGTAGAACTCGTAGAACAGGGCATTACAACCGTCGAGGAACTCGCAAAAGTGGCATACTACGAGGACTAATTAAGATTTCTTAACGGCTCAAAGTATTGAAAATGCGATGATTTTCATTGTGACTGAAAAGATTTTTTCAGAAAAATAATTTTTTGCTTAAGTCAGACTGAGGTTCAGTCGATATAATTAGTGCAGGGAAGCTTAAGACATAAAAATTGAAGCTTTCAAATATATAAAAAATACTCATTAGGAGGATAAAGATATGAATAAGAAGAAAATGGAAAACAAAGGTTTCACACTTGTTGAATTAATCGTAGTACTCGTAATCCTTGCAATCCTTGCAGCAATCCTTGTACCCGCATTACTCGGATACATCGATAGAGCAAAAGAGAAACAGTACGTACTTAATGCTAAGTCAGCACTTACAGCTACACAGGCTGAGTTCTCATCACTTTATGGTGAGGGAAAAGATGTGTTATCAGGAACAGGCGATACATTTGAAAGAGGTTCAGTAGTTAAAAATACTGCTGATACACCTTCAGGTACTAAATTTTATGTGTGCGTAAATAATAATGCAAAAGAAGGATCTAACACTATTACGGGTGCTGTTCCCAAGAATCATAAAAGATTTACTGTAACATATGCTGCTTATAATGAAGGAAGTTATTGGATTGTTTATAATGGCACAAGTTGGACGAGTACTACTTCTGATCCTACAGGTTCAGTTCCTTCAGGGACAGGCTATGATTTCCAAAAATGGGCTCTTATTTATGATGGAAATACTAATTAATTAAGAGTTAAAAAAAGCATAGAAGATATCTGAATTAATGATATAAAAATAATTACCTGCAAATCTTAGAGTTTTAGTAAACAATCATAGATTTGCAGGTTTTTAGGGTCGAGAAAATGAATCATATGTTGAGAGAAAGAATGAAACACAATAACTCATCAAAAAAGAATAAAGGATTTACACTTGTAGAATTGATTGTAGTGTTGGTAATACTTGCCATCCTTGCAGCCATTTTGATTCCTGCTCTCATAGGATACATAGACAGGGCCAAAGAGAAGCAGTATATATTGGAAGCAAGAACTCTTCAGACAGCAACTCAGGCAGAACTGACAGAATATTACGCAGCATATGCAGATACTCTGCAAAAGGGCAAATCAATCGTTCCTGATATAGCAAGTAATAAAGGACCGGAAGCGAAAAACGGAGATATAGATGCGACCGGTACCGCATTTGCCAAGAAAGTTCTTGCTACTGCAGACAGAGACAATAAGGATAAAAAGAATAATACTGAGGATGATGAACCTTATCTTTACATGATAGCAGTTGGTTCTAATCATGATAAAAATATTCAGAATGGAAGCAATAATGTAACTGCGCATGATAAATACACAATATATTATGCATTGTACATGAGGGATAAGGATTCCGCTCCATATTATTATTACAACGGAAAGTGGAGCAAGAAGAATCCCCGTGGCGAGGGCGGAGATAAAAAGGAATACTTTACCGAGTATAATTATGTTATTGATGGTCCGCAAAAAGATATGAGACTCCAATACTATCTTATTTCCAATAAAACAAATAAGACTATGGCTCAACTTTGGGATTATATTAAGAAAGATATTGATAAGAAGTGGAATTAGTCATTAGATACTAAGATGAGTACATTCGAATATGATTAATATAATGCCAGAATACAATATATAGATAAGAAACCTAATAAAGAATAAAGATGTTAAAAGTCACAAATAACTCAGTTGTTTGTGACTTTTTTACAACTACGAAATATTGATTATGTATATATTGCACATAAAAACGCATGTTTGATGTGAAAATTATATAGAATATTAAGATTGTTAACATCTTAACAGGATGATATAATGCCTCAATATACAGGGGATTGCAATCACAGAAGGTAATCGGACTTGAGGGTGTGGCTGGATTTAAGCAAAGGAAGTGATTGTATGAATTACATTATCGAGATCGAGAACGGAACATGGTTTATGGGCTGGTCTCCGCTTGACGGCACGATGCAGACAACTAATGAAGTTGCACTTGCATATCGTATGAGGAGAACAGTCGCATCAAGAACTTTGCCCAAGGTAGTAGATAAGTATGGCAAAGGTCGCATTATGAACCTTGTTGCATAATTGGTTATAAAAACTGAATATTGATTACTCGAATGTTGGAAGTACCCGGCTCGCGTATGCGTGCCGGGTACTTCTTTTTTATCCCTGAATATCAGATTTTTGAAATATAAAAAGAAAATGAATACAACAAAACAAGTATATATAATACGAAAAGCCTCTGGAATGCCTTTAAATAGGGCCTTCGAAAAAATTTAAAAATTTTTACATTAACCTATTGACATAGTAGGTTAAAAGGATTATATTAGATTTACCGACCGGACAAGTAGGCAATAAGAAAGGTAACAACATGGCAACGAAATACATCATTACATATTTATCCAACCTCCTTTTAATACGAATGTCGCGATGTCGATGTTATTAAGGAAACGTTAATCAAGATATTCTAAGAAAAGAGAGGATAATTTAAATATGAGCAACTATAGATTTGAAACATTACAGATTCACGTAGGTCAGGAGAGCCCTGACATCAGTACAGACGCAAGAGCGGTACCCATCTATGCTACCACTTCTTACGTATTCAAGGATTCCAAGACAGCAGCCGGAAGATTTGGCCTCACAGAGTCAGGTAACATTTACACAAGACTTATGAATCCTACTTCAGATGTTTTTGAAAAAAGAATCGCAGCACTTGAAGGTGGAATCGGAGCATTATCAACAGCATCAGGTTCATCAGCTATCACATATGCTATCCAGAACATCACAACAACAGGCGATCACATCGTAGCTTCCAAGAACGTATACGGCGGTACATACAACTTACTTGCACATACACTTGTAGATCAGGGACTCACAACAACATTTGTTGATCCTTCCGATCCTGAGAATTTTGAAAAAGCAATTAAGGATAACACCAAGCTTCTATATGCAGAGACACTTGGCAACCCTAATTCAGATATCGCTGACCTTGAAGCAATCAGTGCTATAGCACATAAGCATGGAATTCCCCTTATCGTGGATTCCACATTCGCAACACCTTACCTTCTTCGTCCCATCGAGCATGGTGCTGACATCGTAGTTCATTCAGCAACCAAGTTCATCGGTGGACATGGTACAGTAATGGGTGGTGTGATCGTTGATTCAGGTAAGTTCAACTGGGCAGCTAATGACAAGTTCCCCGGACTTTCCAAACCCAATCCTTCATATCATGGCATCGTATTTACTGATGCAGTAGGTGAAGCAGCTTACATTATTAAGTTAAGAACAACTATCATGAGAGATCAAGGAGCAGCACTTTCTCCTTTCAACTCATTCTTGTTAATCCAGGGACTTGAGACACTTTCACTTCGTGTTGAAAGACATGTATCCAACGCACTTAAGGTTGTTGAATACTTAAGCAAGCATCCTCAGGTAGAACGCGTAAACCATCCTTCAGTAGCAACCGGCAGACAGAAGGAATTATATGATTCATACTTCAAGAACGGTGCGGGCTCAATCTTTACATTTGAGTTAAAGGGTGACGCTGAAGCAGCCAAGAAGTTTACAGAGAGCCTTAAGCTTTTCTCACTTCTTGCTAACGTAGCAGATGTTAAGTCACTCGTAATTCATCCTGCATCAACAACTCACTCACAACTTTCAGAGGAAGAACTTCTTGAAGCAGGTATCAAGCCCAATACAATTCGTCTTTCTATCGGTACAGAGCATATCGATGATATTATCGAAGACCTTGAGCAGGGCTTTGCAGCAGTAAGATAAGTGAAAAAAATCGCATATAGGTATATAATGTGATTATTGTATATTGATTGGGAATCAGAAAGATTCGGAAAGGAATTATTATGGGAAAAATATATACATCAGCAGATCAGTTGATCGGTAATACACCTCTTTTGGAACTCACACATATTGAAAAGGCTAAGGACTTAAAGGCTAAGGTATATGCTAAGCTTGAGTATTTTAACCCTGCAGGATCCGTTAAGGATCGTATCGCAAAAGCCATGCTTGACGATGCAGAAGCTAAGGGACTCTTAAAAGAGGGTACAACAATTATCGAGCCTACTTCAGGTAATACAGGTATTGGTCTTGCCTCAGTTGCTGCTGCAAGAGGATACAGAATCATCATCGTAATGCCCGAGACCATGTCCGTTGAGAGACGTCAGCTCATGAAGGCATATGGTGCAGAACTCGTATTAACAGAGGGTAGCAAGGGCATGAAGGGTGCTATCGCCAAGGCAGAAGAGTTGAACAAAGAGATTGCAAACAGCTACATCCCTTCACAGTTCACTAACCCCGCTAACCCCAAGGCACATTTAGCTACAACAGGTCCTGAGATTTGGGAAGATACAGATGGCAACGTAGATATCTTTGTTGCAGGTGTTGGTACCGGTGGTACTATCACAGGTGTTGGCGAGTATCTTAAGAGCCAGAATGCATCTGTTAAGGTAGTAGCAGTTGAGCCTCAGGATTCACCCGTTCTTTCCAAGGGTACAGCAGGCGCTCATAAGATTCAGGGTATTGGTGCAGGTTTCGTTCCTGAAGTTCTTAACACTAAGGTATATGATGAGATCATTCCTGTAAGCAACGAAGATGCTTTTGCTACAGGCAAGCTTGTTGGTACATCAGAAGGAGTGCTCGTAGGTATTTCTTCAGGTGCTGCATTATTCGCAGGTATTGAACTTGCTAAGCGTCCTGAGAATGCAGGAAAGAATATCGTAGTACTTCTTCCCGATACAGGAGACAGATATTTATCAACTCCTCTTTTTGCAGACTAATATCTCATAGGGGGAAAAGGAATGCTGATATCCACACGAGGAAGATATGCGCTCAGAGTAATGATAGATCTTGCTGAGCATTCCAACGGTGAGTATATTGCTATGAAGGAAGTTGCAGCCAGGCAGGAGATATCGCTTAAGTACCTTGAGAGAATACTTCCTATACTAGTAAAAGAAAAAATGATTGAAGGTGTACATGGCAAGGGCGGCGGATACCGCCTGACCCGTAAGCCTTCGGAATATAAAGTAGGTGAGATACTTCGTCTTACCGAAGGCAATCTTGCACCCGTCACCTGTGTGGAATGCGAAGATGAGGAGCGTGAACAAAAAGGTGAGACCCGAACCATCGGGATGTGGGAAGAGATTGACAAGATAGTTAATGATTATTTTGATTCCAAAACCATCGAAGATTTGATGTACAAAGATGTAGCCGCATATATTTGAATGGGATTAATGTTGCATTTTTGATATAATCTAGTATATATAATATTAAGGACTATTCAAAAATGTTTCAAAAAGAATCATTAAAGGAATTAAATAAAAAGAACATGCTGATATGCATTCCGTTTGCGATTGTATTATCAGCATTCTTTGCGTTATCTTATATTCTTATGGGGCAGTACAGAGATCACAATACTCTTGCTGTCTTATTTTCATCTTCTACAGAACTTATTAAATCAATCTTAAAAGGAATTGTTTTTACTATTGCTTTATCAATTACTTTTATTGGACTTACTGTTTTTAATACAACTAAAAAAGCTAGAGCGAATGATGAGAACGTTGATAATGAAAGTTCAGACATAAAAGATAAAAGAAATAAAAAGAAGAAATTAACAGGGATAATAATTGTTTCGATTTCATCAATTATAATGATTGCATCATTTACGCCATGGCTCTTAATGAACTATCCGGGTTCTGCCAATCCGGATACAGAATTGCAGTTTAAGATTTTTCTTGGAGACAGCGATTGGACCAATTGGCAGCCTGTAGTTTCAACACTCATTATGGGTTCTCTATTTTCTATAGGAAGAAGTATAGTAGATGCTAACTTCGGGTTCTTTTTATATAACGCAGTTCAGACTATAGTTGCTATCGTTGTATTTAATTATCTCTTTTTGACTCTTAGAAAGATGAGACTTCCGATTGCTGTCGGATTTATTATTTTAGCATTCTATACTTTCTGGCCACTTTTTGGCGGTTATTCTCAATGGGTAGAAAAAGATTATCTTTTTGCATTGTTTATGCTTTGGGATACAATCATAATCGCGGACATTATCTACGATAAAAAAGTCAGCACTAAGAATATAATTCTTTTATTGGTTGTTTCAATTCTATGTACGTTCTTAAGAAACAATGGAGTACATGCAATTCTTCCTGCACTTGTTTGCCTTGTGTTCGCAGTTAAAAAGATAGATAGGATAAAAGTTATCGCAATCGCAGCAACTGTTCTTTTAATATTTGAATGTGCAACAAGAATAGCATATCCTGCACTTGGGATTGATAAGACATCGATATCGGAAACAATCGGATTTATGCTTCAGCAGACAGCACGATATGTTAATACTTATCCTAACGAAGTAACTGAAGAAGAAAAGGCCGTACTCATACAGAACTTTCAGAGTTATGATACATTCAACAATTATGATCCGACCATTAATGATCCTGTAAAAATATATTATAATCATTCAACTCCGAAGGAATATTTTACAACTTGGTTTAAGATGTTTTTGAAGCATCCCTTCATATATGTTGACTCATATCTTAACGGTTCATTTGGATATCTTGCTCCGGTTAAGACAGATACGGGTGCGTACATTATGACTCAGTATCCTACATATATGGAAGAGACAATGGGACTTCACCATACGGTATCAAGAGAATCGCAGGAGAAGCTTATCAAGAGACTTAATGGCAGTAGTGACATACCTATTCTCAGACTTCTTAACATGCCGGGATTATATACATGGCTTTTGCTTGGTAGTCTATTTGTAGCAATAGCATCAGGTAAGAAGAAAGCAGCGATACCTTTTATCCCCGGACTTATAACAATAGCAGTATGTACGGTATCACCTCTGGCGTGCGCGATGAGATATGCATTTGGATATGTAATATGTGTTCCATTCTTGCTTGCTTGGATTTTTGTATCTCGTAAAGACAAACAGAAATCATCGGATGAATAAAAAAGTATTTTATAGTATATGAAAAAAGGATTGGTGTGAACCAATCCTTTTTGTATTGTTTGATTATTTAATACATCAATTACATTACAGAGTAAACTTGTTAACGATATCGTTGAGGCTATCAACATACTCTTTACAATCGCCTGACTTGTTAGAAGTCTCATTAGCTTCCTCAACCATTTCGGAAGTCTTACCTGAGATATCTGTGATACCGTTTGCAGCATCGTTCATAGTGTTGCTGATTTCGCTAATGGATTCCTGAACGATGGAGATGTTTTCGTTAAGAGTGATGATACCGCTCTTAATTGCATCCATAGTCTCTTTGAAGTTATCTGCATCTTCCTGATACTGAACTGATACCTTAGCAAAGTTATCGTAGTCTTCAATGACATTGGTCTCAAGGAAGTTGATACTCTCACGAAGACAATCAGTCATGTTGCTAACTGCGATATTAACTTCAGATACAATCTTGTTAATGTCATTAACTGTACCGGATGTCTGTTCTGCCAAGTGGCTGATTTCGGAAGCAACAACTGAGAAACCTCTTCCGGCATCACCAGCACGTGCAGCCTCGATAGAAGCATTAAGTGCAAGTAAGCTTGTCTGTGAAGAAATTTCCATTACTGTATTTGTAAGTTCATTAATCTTATTAACTGCATCTGCAGCTTCGATAGCGATATCTGCTTTTTTCTTAACTGACTGATAGATATTTCTTGTGTTAGTAGTTGCATCATCAGTTGCATCACGAAGCTTGGTAGCTCTATCCTTGATTTCCTTGGACATGTCGGCGCCCTTGATAGTGGATTCTTCGATGTTCTTGGACTGCTTCTGCATCTCATTGATGTTCTCACTAATTACAGTAGTGGAAGCGGATGTCTCTTCCATGCTTGCTGCAAGTGTCTCGGTTGTATGGAAGTTTTCTTCGCACTTTCCGTTAACACCATTTGAGAGATTTAAGAGCTCATCAACATTGGAATCGATGCTGCCTGTTGCATTGGAAATACTTCCGATAATATCAGAGAGGCTTTCCTGCATGCCTTGAATTTCTCTGGCAATAACACCGATTTCATCTTTACGTCTAGCGAGTGCATCATTGTTATCATTACGTCTAAGATCGAGCTTAGCAGTGCTTGCAATACTGGGAACGAGTCTTTCAAGACCTTTTAACATAGCACTTACTATGATTGTTCCAAGTGCAGAGAATACTACAACAAGTATAACTGAGATAATGATGAGTTTATTTCTGAGTTGTGTTGCGGGTTTCATGAATGTTTTGTAGTCCGCTGTAACAACTACTATATTGCCTTTGCTTGTGAATGCATAACCTGCGAGTTTGTCAGCACCCTTGTATTCATATACAACGGCTTCGGGCTGAACAGTCTGACCTGCTTCGAGTTTAGTTACTATACCCTTTACTGCAGCATTTTCAACGGGCTGACCAATCTTCTCAGGATTGGAGTGATATAACATTGTTCCGTCAGGACTTACCATGTATGCGTAAGAACCGTCAACGCCTGAGATTTTGATTTCACCGATTAATTTATCGTAGTCAATCTGCATGAATGTATCATAATCGGCAGTTACAACGAGGATATTTCCATTGGATGTAAAAGCATAACCTGCGAGCTTGTTCGCACCCTTGTATTCGTAGATACAGTATCCGTTATCAACCTTTTCACCTTTTGAAAGTTTTTCAACGATTCCAGATACTGCTGCGTTCTCAACTTTCTTACCAATCTTATCAGTAGTGGGATGATAGAGCATCTCACCTGTAGGGCTTACAAGGTAAGCGTATGAACCTTCGACTCCGTTAATGTCCATTGTACCGATTGTCTTGGTCAATGTATCTACATCAAGATTCTTGGTTCCTTCATATTCCATTACGAGGTCTAATGAGTGAGCACCTTCTTCGGCGAGGTTCTGCGCATATGAACCATATGTTTTCTCACCAAGATCAACTGCGAAGTCGATACCGCTTACAGCCTCTTCAGCGAGGTTGAGAGCATATGACATATAAGTTGACTTCATTGAGGATGTGATATTGGTTATCGAAACAGCGATAATACTGATGCCTGGAACGGCCAGTGCCAATATGAATAAGAATGCTATTTTGGTACTGAGTTTCTGGAAAAAATAGGTTTTGTTAGGTTTAGATCTGTCTGCCATAATTATTTCCTCTCAAAAAATAGTTTTATGTGGTAAACCACGGTATCATAATTATAGAACTATACGCAAAATCTGTAAATATAAAACAAAAAGTATGCCCTGGTCTTCACAAATTTCGTGATTATATACAAAGCAATTGAAATTTATATGACAAAATAGGCACATAGATGCTTGACATACATCTGATAAGGTAGTAACCTAATCAAAACATTTTACGAAGGTATTATTCTTGTCTGTGTACAAGGGGGCTAACCGTTAGTTATTACATAACGAGGAGGACAATGGTATGGACGAGATCAGAAAAATGTTACCCAATGAAATTCCGGAATGCGTTAATGTTATAAGAAGCGCGTTCTTAACTGTTGCGGATGAATTAGGCTTTACAAAAGACAACGCTCCCAGATTCACCGCGTTTGCTATAGATGAAGACAGACTTAAAAATCAGAGCACTGAAGAAAAAAGACCCATGTATGTATATCATGATCACGGAAAAGTAGTTGGTTATTATTCACTTGCTTTTCTTGATAATGGTAGCGTGGAGATTAACAATCTTTCGGTTCTTCCTGAGTACAGACACATCGGTATCGGTGAAAGTCTTCTTGAAGATGCTGAGAAGAAAACAAAAGAATTGGGAAAGAACAAAATAGAAATCGGTATCGTAGAAGAAAACCAAGTTTTGAAAAACTGGTATGAGAAGCACGGCTTCGTACATACAGGTATCAAGAAGTTTGACTTCTTCCCGTTTACTTGTGGATACATGGAGAAATACGTTTAGTATTTCTCCTTGTCAAATAATCAATTGAGTGTTATGATTTGAAAAGTGACGAGGTCACAAATATAAAAAAGGGCACGTAAGTGTAAGGTGAAAGAATGATAATTAGATAATTTTGGTTTAAGTTAACACTGAATTAAGTCCCACCAAGGGTGTTATTGTGTATGCTTAAATCGGATTGTCGAATTCTTGTATCCTTACTTTTTTTATACAAAAATTTTGGTATCAGCATACACAGATACTTTTACCGAGATTAATAGGAATACGAATTTTGACAACCTGTTTGCGTATGCAAGCAGGTTTTTCTTTTTAGGAGTACTCACCCAAAAAAATGTAATATGGTGGGCAGGAAGGCGGTAAAGTATGGCACTAATAAATGTAAGTAATTTAACCTTCGCTTACGAAGGAAGCTTTGACAATATATTTGAAAACATTTCTTTTTCAATTGATACTAATTGGAAGTTAGGTTTTATAGGAAGAAACGGAAAAGGTAAGACAACATTTCTTCGCATCTTATTGGGAGGATTGGGGTATGAAGGCTCGATTTCCACAAGCACAGTATTCGATTATTTCCCGTATGAAGTAAGTCAGGAAGACTTGGATAAAACAGCTGATGAGTTAATAGACACGTGGAAAGCAGGAGTAGAGAGCTGGAAAGTTTTGGTCGAACTTAATGAACTCAATGCTGACTCAGAGATAATGTATAGACCGATTAGGACTTTGAGCTTTGGCGAGAGAACAAAAGTTATGTTGGCAGTTCTTTTTTCCGGAGACAATGAGTTTTTGTTAATCGATGAACCGACCAATCATCTCGATGCTCATTCAAGAGAATGTGTTAAAGAATATCTTAAAAAGAAAAAAGGATTCATCTTGGTATCTCATGACAGAGATTTACTTGATGCAGTTATTGATCATGTTCTTGTTCTTAATAGGGAAAGCATCGAAGTTCAGTCGGGCAACTTTTCTTCATGGTGGGATAACAAGGAAAAAGCTGATGCATTTGCACGAAGCGAAAACGAAAAACATCTAAAAGAAATAAACAAGTTAAAAGAAGCCGCGGACAGAAGTGCAAGATGGGCTGATAAAAATGAAGCGACAAAGATAGGATTCGATCCGATAAAAGAACCGGAACGCAACATATCGACAAGAGCTTACATTGGCGCGAAGACCAAGAAGATGCAGTCGAGAGTTAAGTCTTTTGAAAAGAGAATGGATCGAGAGATTGAAGAAAAAGAAGGCTTACTTAATGACATTGAAAATGTTAAGGATTTAAAAGTAATGCCTCTCTCATATCACAAGGACAGACTAATCGAGTGCAGAGATTTTTCTCTTAAGTATAATGACGCGACAGATTATGTAATTAATAATCTGACATTTGAAGTAAAGCAAAAAGAGAGAGTATTTCTTCGTGGTGAAAATGGTTGTGGCAAGTCGAGTCTTATAAAAGCAATCCTTAATCAATCTTCAGATGAGAATGTTATTAATATTGAGACTGAGGGTGTTTTAAACGTTGGCTCCAATCTTGTTATCTCATATATTAATCAAGACACATCTCATCTAAGCGGATCACTAAAAGATTATGCTGAAAAGAGAGGACTTGATTACACACTTCTTTTAACGCTTCTTAATCATCTGGATTTTAACAAGATTCAATACGGCAAGAATATGGAAGATTTTTCTGAAGGCCAAAAGAAGAAGGTTCTCATTGCATCGAGTCTTTTGACACAAGCACATCTTTATATATGGGATGAGCCGCTTAATTATATTGATGTCTTTTCTCGTATGCAGATAGAAAAACTAATTGAGAAGTACGAACCAACCATGCTTATCGTGGAACATGATGTACGTTTCACGGAAAAACTTGCAACAAAAATAATCGATTTATAAGACTATTGGATGTCTATTAGTGGTCAATAAAAGGACAATAAAAAAGATAATAAAAAAAGTATGCGTTTTACGTGTATAAATCAAAAAAATAATGTACAAAATGAAGCAAGTTTTTCATATAATAGTATTATTGGATTTAGTGTTCATTTATATTAGATGGACTGAGTTGGGGCTTGAATATTGCGGAGGGTTACAATGGAGACTAGAAAAGTAAAATGGGGCGTACTTGGAACAGCCGGTATAGCAGCAGGATGTACTATACCCGGAATGAAAAAAGCTAAGAGTTGCGAACTCTATGCTATCGCCGGAAGAAGCATTGAAAAGGCAATGGCATTCCAAGAAAGATTTGGATTTCAAAAGGTATACGAAGGATATGATGCATTGCTCGCTGATCCTGAAGTAGAAGCTGTATACATTCCGCTTCCCAATAACATTCATTGTGAATGGGTTGAAAAAGCACTCAAAGCACATAAGCATGTTTTATGCGAAAAACCAATTGCGATGAATGAATCAGAACTTCGTCGTATGTTTAAGACTGCCAAGGAAAATGGCGTCATACTTATGGAAGCATATGCATATCTTCACAGTCCCTATGTTAGTTCTCTCAAGAAGATTGTTGAGTGCGAAGAGATTGGTAAGATAGACTATATCGACACTGCATTTCTCACACAGGATTATTCCGAAGATTTCAGACTTCACAAGGAACTCGGCGGAGGTGGAATATATGATATAGGTTGTTATTGCACAACCATGATTCTGTCTCTTGTTGATTCCAATATTGAATACATAAAAGCGGATGCAGAACTTGATAAGACGGGTGTCGATCATATGGCAGGAGTTCTTATCAAATTTACTAACGGTGTCAGAGCTTCGTTTAATGCAGGTATGATGCTTGGCGTGGACACCAATGACAGATATGACAGACTTTTCATCCATGGTTCCAAGGGATATATTCGTTCCAATGTTGAATACAATCAAGAGGGAGATCTCGAGTTCGAGATTACTTTTAAAGACGGTAAGGACAAGAGAATGATCCATAAGGCCAAGGTTAATTCCGCGTCCAATTATTGCCTCGAGATTGAGCAGTTAAATGACTGCATACTTAACGGTTCTACCCCTCATATATCAGAAGAATTCTCTATCAAGAATATGAGACTTTTGGATAAGATTCTTGATATGGTCGGATACAATGATGCAAAAGAAGAATTCATTTTAGATAATGGTGTGTCAATTCCCGCAGTTGGATTTGGTTCTTATCTTTCAACTGAGAAAAAAGGAAAGCAAAATATAAAAGATGCACTCAATGCAGGATACAGATATATTGACACAGCAAGCTTCTATAATAATGAAGAAGAGATAGGAGAAGCTATAGCTGAGTCCGGTATACCAAGAGAAGAACTTTTCTTATGTTCAAAAATATGGGCAACGGATCTTGGCAGTAAAAATACTTTTGCTTCGTTTGCAATATCATGTGAAAAGCTTAAGACAGACTATCTTGATATGCTTCTTATTCATTGGCCCAAGAAAAACAGCGACGATGCAAACTGGTGTGACAAGATGCTCGATACTTGGTCAGCAATGGAAGAGTTATATAGAGATGGAAGAGTTCGTGTTATAGGTTTATCGAATTTCCTTCCTCATCATATACAACCTATTTTGGATGATGGCAGAATTCGCCCGATGGTGGATCAGCTTGAACTTCATGTAGGATATATGCAGGAATACACTCTTTCTTATCTTAAAAAAGAAGGTATACTTGCACAGGCATGGAGTCCTCTTGGCAGAGCAAGAATTATGAGCGATGACTCAATTACAAAACTTGCCGAGAAGTATTCAGTATCCAATGCGCAGTTATTGTTACGCTATCTTGTACAGCGTCAGATTCCTGTCATCCCCAAGGCATCATCAATCGAGAGGATGAAGGAGAATAAAGATATATTTGGTTTCAGAATTTCGGATGAAGATATGTCGTTCTTATCGTGTCTTCCTCCTATGGGATTTTCAGAGGAACATCCGGACTTTGTTAATTTATAAAAGATGAATGAATAAAATGATTTTTCGAATTGATGATAGTCAATTCGGGTGGAGCTATGTATGGGTAAAAAAACCAAAAACATACTCTCGCAAGTATCAAATTACGAAGAGTTTTTAAGTGAAAACAGAAAAAGAGTTAACACTCTTCTTAATAATGTCTTGTGGGTTAGCGTTCTTACGGGACCGGCCACTGCACTTGGCATTTGGTTAAAATTGTTTGAAGACATTGATTATTCGATATGCCATTACGTTTCATTATATTTATTGGCTATATCAGTGCTTCATCTTTTTGTCTTAAAAAAATGGCCCAACTCCCTGGTGACCAGTCTTATTGCTTTGCTTGCTCTTGATTTTTTGTTGGTTATTTTGACTGATGCATTTATTGCTATAGAAATCACGTGGTTCTTGGTTCCGCTTCTTAGTCTTTTATATTGCGATTTCCGACTGTATTCTGCGACGATAATAGTTAATTACATATTGATGGGTCTGGCGACGTGGGTTGTTTCGCCAATATACTCGGGCGTTCGCATCGACTTCGACAAGCCTCTTGCTTATTTCCTCAATACTTTTGGCGGATATACCATCGAGATGTTTCTCATGATGATGGCAGGATTTGCGCTTGCAAAACTTGCGAATGGATATTTTAAGGATTTAATCGAAAAGTATAAGAAGATAAAAGAACACGAAGATCAGATGAGAGAACAGATGGAACTCCTCGATTCGATGGCTGAGATTTATGACAGAGTCGATTTGATTGATCTTAAGAAGATGACAGAATTATCTCTTCGCGGTGGTGAATTGACCGAGAACAAAATCGACATCACTGAGAGTGATCATACTTTGGTTAACAGACAACTTAGAGATCAGATTGCAAAGGACCAGCTTGATGATTTTTGGGCATTCACTAATCTTAGAACTATTCGCAGCAGACTGTCGGATAAAAAGATTATTTACGGCGAATTCGTAAATATGATTACAGGATGGTTTCGTGCTCAGTATATTTCAGTAGATTTTAATGATGATAACGAGCCGGATAAGATTTTCTATACCATCCAAAATATTGATAACGAAAAACGTCGAGAAGAACATCTTCTTCGTGTATCGCTTACCGATGAACTTACACGTCTATATAATAGAAGATGTTACGACGATGATATGGCTGTGTATAATACGAAACCTCTCGAAGATGATTTCGTTATTTTATCCATCGATGTCAACGGATTGAAGATGACTAACGATACCAAGGGACATGCAGCAGGAGATGAATTGTTACGTGGCGCGGCCAATTGTCTTGTCGCAACTATCGGTTCGATGGGAAAAGTATATCGTGTAGGTGGAGACGAATTTCTTGCAGTAATTAAGACGGATAAGTATAACGATATCTGTGATGCAATACATAAAAAGACAGCATCATGGCATGGCGCGTATGTCGATACGGTTTCAGTTTCTGTGGGATACGCTGCACACAAGGTTCATCCTGAAGCAAGTGTTGAGGAACTTGAAAAACTAGCGGACGCAATGATGTATACTGAAAAAGAAAAGTATTATCACGATAGAGGAATCGACAGAAGCGGTCAGTCAACAGCATACTCTGCACTGTGTTCTGACTTGTTAAAAATTCTTGTTGTTAACTTGACTACTGATGCATACAAGATTATCAGCATGGATAATTCCGAAAAGGAAGATGATCTTGGTTACAGTGAGAAGTTCTCCGAGTGGATAACAAAGTTTGCAAAAAGAGGTGGAGTATATGCAGACGATAAGGATGCATTCCTTGAGAAGACATCTCTTGAGTATTTAAAGGAGTACTTCCAATCAGGCAAGCATTCACTCAGTATTTTTTATAAGAGAAAGAATGGTAATGAATACGAGAAGGTTATGATGGAATTGCTTCGCGATGAAGATTATTCCGATACTAACCAGAGTCTCTATTTATCCGTAAAGAAAATAGAGGAGTAATTCGTTGAAATAATTCTGGATCTATTTAATTAGGAAATAGAAAAAGTATTGTATCGTTATAAGTATTAAGATTACTAAGAGAATAAGGAGTATATTTTCGTAATGCTTGAAATAGGTATAAAAGGAAAAGAAGAAATAATTGTAGACGAGAATAATACCGCCAAGGCATTAGGAAGTGGCGGGCTTAATGTATTTGCAACGCCAGCGATGATTGCATTGTCAGAAAAAACTGCACTAACCAGTATCAAGGATTATCTTGAAGAAGGAACAAGTACAGTAGGTACTAAGATTGATATGTCGCATATCGCTGCTACACCTGTTGGTATGAAAGTAACATGCGAAACAGAACTCATCGAGATTGATCGTCGCCGTCTCGTATTCAATGTTACAGTATATGATGAAGTTGAAAAGATTGCTGAGGGAACACACGAACGCTTCATTGTATATAATGAAAAGTTTCAAGAGAAAGCTAACTCTAAGAACAATAAATAATTCTGATTATTAAGTTTATTTCAAAGAAGAGTTTAAGGAAATAATAAAAAAGTCTGCCGAGTGATTCGACAGACTTTTCTTTTAATTTTAGAAAGAAAAATGTATATATTAATACTATTTATTTCCTACTACGATGAAGTTTTCTTCAATATATTTCTTGCCGCCGGTTTTATCTGTGTTAGTAATCATAACAGAAACAGAAAGATCATCAGGTGAAAGTGTGTACATGATTTCGGATTGTCCATTTCCACTTTTAACATTGTCCTTTAAGTCTTCCAATTTGCAACCAAGATATCCTTCCAAAGAATCTCTGAATGCACCTTCGGGAATATCTTCTATATTAGTGTATGTATTGGTTGTAGGAACTGTGTCTGTTCTCGTCATTCCAACTTCCATGGCTGTAGCAAATAGTTCAGTTTTTATGGTGTCAGCAAACTGAGTATCTGCAGAAACGTTTGTCTTTGAAGTATATTTTACAAGCTGAGGAGCCATAGTACCAACAAGACATAAAGTGATAATTAATGCTACAGCGACATTAAGTGCACCAATTATAATACCTGCGATTGATAAGCCCTTGCTTCCTTCTTTTTTAATAACACCGATGATGCTTAAGATGAGACCGACGGGTGCGATTATGAATGCAAGAATAAAACCAATGACACGTAACGCGCCGGGGCCACTTTTAATTACTTTTGTTTCCTCATTAAGATTATCCATTTTTCAGTCCTCCTTGGATAAATAAATATGATGTTATTGTCACTCGATAATTATAGGAAGATGTATCGTCGTTGTCAAAAAATTTTTTGAACTTTGATTTATTAAACAGCACGGCATTTTTCATTTACTTTTCCGTTTCTTTCTTCTTCCTCCTTATATTCTTACTTATTCTTTCTTATTCGATTCACTATATATAAAGAAACTCATTATTATATATGTAATTATATGTTTATTATATTGAAGATATGATATTGTATATAGGAAACAAATTTATATGGAGATGTATTAATGGCTCTTAACCTTACAGGAATAATTGAGATAGATTTACATGGAATGAATACTTCCGAAGCGAACGCTGCGATAGACGATGCACTTCGAAAAGCAACGGACAGTGTCTACCGTATAAGATGCATTCACGGATTCAATCGAGGTACTGCAATTCGTTCCATGATATATGATGAGTATTCTAACGGAAGGCACGTAAAGGTAAAAAGAATCCAGGGCGGCTTCAACGAAGGAATAACAGAACTAATATTGAGGGAGTATTAATCCCTCTTTTTTTATGCACACGCCCGAATAAGGAAATAATGACCTAATTAGATGAACTTTATTAAGGTAAATTGATACATTAATACAGCATAAATATAGGAAATAAAATATTTTTAAAAAACTTCAATTTAGTTGTTGACATGCCAAAATTGAAATGATATTATATTCAAGCACTGCCAAAAACGGCGAGTGCAAAGAACCTTGACAAATAAACAGCAATGCAACCCTGAAATAATTCCAAATCGGTATAAACCGAATGAGTATTTTCAGAGAAAGAAACCTAAAGTAAACGTTAAGAATAAGCT
>JAEEQX010000106.1 GCA_016285575.1 Lachnospiraceae bacterium | reverse complement strand
AGTTCTTGTATTTTTATCAAGCGGATCTGCTCGTCCGTTAGTATTCTCCGTATCGATGAATATCGGATAATCAAGTTCCGTATCACCCACAAGTGCGAGAACCATACTGGCTTCTTCTACAGCCTCAGTTTCGTTAAGTGCCTGTGTGAAGAAATACACTCCGACATCTATGCCAGCATCTTTTGCACCCTGAAGATTCTTGTAGAAATATGAATCTTCTACAAGCACTCCTGTCTTGGCGCCACGATAACCGCAACGAATAATTACGAAGTCAACTCCGGCTTCTTTCACCTTTTTCCAGTCTATCTCTTTTTGCCATGCTGAAACATCAATACCAAAACTAATCTTGTCGTTACTCTTTTTTATCTTAGTATTTTCTGTGGAATCCTTATCAACATCATTGAGCTGAATATCCTCAGCTTCAACATTGATATCTTTTTCCTGAACTATCGCATATCTAATGTCTTCGAGGGCAGCATACTGAACCGTCTCATTGACTTCTATCTCTACGTTTTCCTTGCATACGAACTTCTCGGTTTCCTGTAAGGATACTTCATAAGTTCCGGGTTTGATACCTGCGATGTAAATATATCCATCCATATCAAGATCCTTGTATTCGCCTACGTCTTCGATGTTAACGTAGAAAGGAACACCTGATATCTTGTTGCCTATTGAGTCAACTATCGTAACACGGATATCCTTAGCAACAGAACCAACTACAAGCTTGACTTCTTTCTTCTTAACCTCTTCTTTTTTCTCAGCATTGGGTTGATACTCATCTAAGAAATTTTTATCATTTAGAAAAGACTTGCTGTCCGTATATACTTCTTTTGTTTTTTGTGCATATTCCGTTACCGGAGTGGATTCCCCCGTAGTCGAATTTTGTTTCTTTTTATCTGTCTTGATGTTTGCTGCAAAAACAACAGCAAGCACCAACAAAAGACACATCGACGCTGCGATAACGGATAAGTAAAGATTCTTTTTACTCATTCTAATCCTTTTTTATAATCCGTTGGCAATATCCATTAGATACTGTCCATAAGGTGTTTTCAAAAGAGGTGTTGCCAATTCAATCAACTGTTCTTTATTGATGAAGCCTCTCTTATATGCAATCTCTTCGATGCATGAAATATAAAGACCCTGTCTCTTTTGGAATGCTGCAACAAAGTCTGCAGCATCAAGAAGCGCATCGTGATTACCGGTATCAAGCCATGCAAAACCTCTGCCAAGCGGCTCAACCTTGAGCTTACCTCTTCTTAAGTACTCGTTGTTAACACTGGTAATTTCTATCTCGCCTCTAGCTGAAGGCTTAACATTTTTAGCAATATCGATAACATCATTATCGTAAAAATATAATCCGGGAACTGCATAGTTGCTCTTGGGATGTTCGGGCTTCTCTTCGATAGAAAGAGCATTGCCATTCTCATCGAACTCAACAACACCATACTCTCTGGGGTCTCTTACGTAGTAACCAAAAATAGTAGCTCCTTCTTTTCTTGACGCCACTTCGCGAAGAACCTTTGAAAAACTCTGTCCGTAGAAGATGTTATCACCAAGAATTAATGCAACATTGTCATCACCAATGAACTTTTCACCCACGAGAAATGCATCAGCAAGTCCTCTGGGAGTCTCCTGAATTGCATACTCCATCTTAAGGCCAAGCTGTGAACCATCGCCAAACAGTTCTCTGAATGTGGGCAAATCTCTGGGTGTGGAAATAATAAGTATCTCTCTGATACCTGCCAACATAAGTATTGAAAGCGGGTAATAAATCATTGGCTTGTCATATACAGGCATAATCTGCTTTGATACTGCCTTTGTAACCGGATAAAGCCTGGTTCCTGAACCACCAGCAAGTATAATTCCCTTCATAGAAAAACTCCTCTCGTATATCAAATAATCTATCGTCTGTTATCTATTGATAAATCCCTGTATCCAATTATCTGCATATCTCTGTACACATTTGATGTTATTATATCACAAATCTCGCATTGATGCCATAAAGCACGTGATTCTGTCGCGTTGACTAAATCACGCTCTCTCTTTATAATGATATGTGAATTTCAGATACTTATTATTGGTTATAAAAATTCTAAACCAATTCAAAAATTGACAAGAGGTTTGATATGGAATTACCTGCTATAAAAGGCGGAAAGCCCGTTAGAGAAAACAAGATATATTATGGTCGTCAGTGCGTAGGCGAAGATGATGTAAAAGCTGTAAGTGAAGTACTTACAAGTGATTTCATTACATGCGGTCCTATGGTAGCCAAACTTGAAAAAGAGTTAGCTGAGTATTGTGAAGCTAAATACGCTATAGCTGTATCCAATGGTACCGCTGCACTTCATTGTGCTTGCATCGCTGCAGGTTTAAAAGAAGGAGATGAGGTAATCACAACACCTCTTACATTCGCTGCAAGCGCTAACTGCGTAAGATATGTCGGTGCTACCCCCGTATTCGCAGATATCAATCCTGATACTTATAACATAGATCCTGAAAGTATCCGAGCTCATATTACACCTAAAACAAAGGCTGTTATAGCTGTAGATTTTACCGGTCAGTGTGTTGAAAGCGAAGCAATCCGTGCGATTTGTGATGAGTACAATCTTATTTTTATTGAAGATGCTGCTCACGCTATTGGTTCTATTTATGATGGCAAAAAAGTAGGTTCTCTTGCTGATATGACTTGCTTTTCATTCCATCCTGTTAAGACCATTACATGCGGTGAGGGTGGCGCTGTAACGACTAACAACGAAGAACTCTATAAACATATCGTACTTGCTCATACACATGGTATTACGCACGATGAAGATTTGATGGAAGAAGCTCCTCACGAGGGCATCTGGTATTATGAACAGATTTCTCTCGGATATAACTACAGACTTACTGATTTTCAAGCAGCAATGCTTTCAAGTCAGTTAAAGAAGCTCGATGATTTCAAAGCTAAAAGAAAAAGAATCGTTGCAAAATACAACGACGCTTTTAAAGATCTATCAGGTATTATTGTTCAAAAAGAAATCGAAAAGTCTGATACTTGCAGACACTTATATATCATTCGTCTCGACCTTGATAAGCTTAACTGCACAAGAAGAGAATTCTTTGATGCTATGAGTGCCGAGAACGTACAGTGCCAGATTCATTATGTACCTGTCTATTGGTTCCCTTACTACAAGCACCTTGGATACAAAGAAGGACTCTGTCCCAATGCCGAAGAAGTATATAAGGGAATCCTCAGCATACCTCTCTATCCTTCTCTGTCGGATAGCGACGTTGATGACGTAATCGAAGCAGTTAAAAAGTTGGTTGCATACTATCACAAATAATTCCTGTCGGAATTGTTTTTGTGATGCAACTTCTTTTCTTCGTACATCATCTTTTCTGCACGACCAATCATATCTTGAATACTCATATTGTATCCTGAAGAATGGCAGTATCCGGCAGAGATACTGTATCCCTGATTCTTCATCTCACGACGAACGAAATCTATCTGTTCGTTTATCTTGATTGCCTCTTTATCAAAGGCAAACACAACGAATTCATCTCCGCCGATTCTGAACGCATTGTCTATTCCCCAAGTCTTAACCGCAAGCTGTGCCAGTGTCTTGATAAGACAGTCGCCTGCATCGTGTCCCTTGGTATTGTTAAGATCATGAAGGTAATCGGCATCAACATATATAACTGAGACGTTCTTATAGCTCAACTTGTCAAAATTCATCAGGAAATGCTCATAACAATATCTGTTTCTGATACCTGTCAGGCCATCGAGATCCCTCTCTTTTATGGCATTCTTATAGAGTTCCTGACGTCTGTTTTCTTCTCTGATAAGCGCATCCACATCGCGGATGGCACACACGATATTTTCCTCTCCGTCAGGTCCCACCGCTCTGGTAAAGCATATCTGAATATATACCCATTCCCCATTAGCTATAACACGTTTAAACGTAGTCGCATACATTCCTTCCATGGGGACCTTTTCCATAAGAGTATCAAACTTGACGAATTGTCTGACTCTCTCCCTGTCTTCTTCTGCTATGTATCTGTCAATGAAAGTGCCGAACCCCTTGTCAAAATCAGGACAGTCATAGTACTGGAGTGCAACCCTTTGAGCTTCCGGATTATCGCATACTCTGAAAAGTCGCATCTTTCTGTCGGATCTTAGGAGCCATACCATCTCGTAGTCACGACTCAATCCATCAAGAAGCGATAACTGAAAATCCCTCTGTGCCTTTTCTTCAAGTTCCAATCTGATTTCAGCATCCTTAACAGCAAAGCCCATTACAACCGCAAGTGGCTGATCAGACTCGCTAACGCGAACACACTTCATTTCACAATAGCGTTCTTCGTTATTCTGATAAACCCATGTGAAATAATCCTGTCCCGTTACCTGTGAAGTAATAAACTTTCTGGAAAGAACTTTACGCATCATTTCCTTATCCGAATCTATTACTGCCTTTTCAATATATGTATTTACTGCATCATCATAATCAAGCTTATAAAACTGATCTCCGAACATGCCTTCAATACGATTACTTAAGTTGTACGGAGTTACTTTTCCTGATTCTATCTCTACATAGTATATTGACGAATACTCTCGGCCAAGTGCATAAGTCACAGAATAATACTGCTTCTTAGCCTCCATTTCTTTCATCTTGTTTCTGAATTCTTCGTCAACATCAGTGCTCACGATAACAATAGCCTCAGGATTACTATGTTCATCCTCACGCTTGGAAATTATTATCTTTTCATAGATATAGTCTTCTTTGTTTTGACTCGATGGTGAATTGTATCTGAAATAGATTGTGTGAACTTTTTTATCTTTTAAAAGATTCGTATAATTGTCGGGATTGAGCGCCTCAAAAACAACATCCATATCATCAGGATGTACATGTCTCTTAGCCAGTTCGCATGCAGTCTTATAGAAGCTGTCTGTTTTTGCAAACACTTCGTCCCATTCCGCCTTAAGATCACTGCACATAAGGCGAATGCCCTTATTATCGTTTTTTAAATCATTGTAAAAAATGAATAGTCCGTCAGCAAAGCAAGTATTTACAATAATGTCATCTACAGAGTAATTCGATTGCAATATGTTTTCCCCCGTTACAAAATCGATCCCTTTACACTATGTATTCGCTGAGTTTTATAAAAGTATAATATATTATGAAGATAGGGTCAATTTATATTAACCCTATCTTCGAATCTCTAGTATTTGCTTATCTGTTTATCTAATTAGTATCCAAGATAACTGTTATCAAGATCTACGTTTCCGCTGATACCGGGAACGGAACCCTTGGATGAATGCTGCCACAAATCATACTTATACTTGTAGTCAGTCTGTGAACAGTAATGTGCCATCCATATCTTATACTGATTAAGTGAGTTAACATCAAGCTGATTGTAGAACCAAGACTTTGATGCATATATACCGGGTGTATATCCCGAAGACTTGATAGTCTCGCAGAATGCCTTGCATACCGCT
>JAEEQX010000105.1 GCA_016285575.1 Lachnospiraceae bacterium | reverse complement strand
ACACTCGATAAGGATGTTAAGGCAGAACTTTCCAAGACCAACAACGTTGAAGCAGCAGCATATTTGGGTAAGGTAATTGCTAAGAAGGCATTAGACAAAGGAATTAAGGAAGTTGTCTTTGATCGTAGCGGTTATATATATCAAGGTAAAGTCGCAGCTCTTGCAGAAGCAGCAAGAGAAGCAGGCTTGGAATTTTAGGAAGGGGAGGATTTGCAATGGTACGCAATATTATTAACCCTGCTGAGTTAGGTGAATTATTTAGTGATACAATCGCTATAAAGAGAGTCAGCAAGACTACCAAGGGTGGTCGTGTAATGAGCATCGCTGCACTTGTTGTTGTCGGAGACAAGAACGGTCACGTAGGCGTTGGTACAGGCAAGGCTAAGGAAAACGGCGAAGCTATTCGTAAGGCAACTGATGATGCTAAGAAGCATCTCGTATCCGTAAGCCTTGATGAGAATGCATCAGTTACACATGATTACATCGGTAAGTTTTCATCTTCAAGCATCCTCTTAAAGAGAGCTCCCGAAGGTACAGGTATCATCGCAGGCGGTCCCGCACGTAAGGTGTGTGAGCTTGCAGGTATCAGAAACATCCGTACAAAATCATTGGGTTCAAACAACAAGACTAATGTAGCACTTGCAACTATCGAAGGACTCAGCAAACTTCAGAGTCCCGAAGACGTTGCCAGAAATCGTGGCAAGTCAGTTGAAGGCATCCGTGCCTAAGCTGATTGAAAGGAGACCAAAATGGCAGATAAAATGTTAAAAATCACATTGGTTAAGTCCCCTATTGGTGCTGTTCCCAAGCATAGAAAGACAGTCGAAGCTATGGGCTTAAAGAAGCTTAACAAGACTGTTCTTTTGCCCGATAATGCAGCAACCAGAGGACAGATACAGCAGATAGCATACCTTCTCAAGGTAGAAGAGGCATAGAAAGGAGAGTCGCAATGGAATTATCAAATTTAAGACCTGCAGAAGGCTCAAAGCATAGTGATAATTTTAGAAGAGGACGTGGTCACGGCTCAGGAAACGGAAAGACAGCCGGTAAAGGTCACAAAGGTCAGAAGGCTCGTTCAGGTGCACCCAGAATCGGATTCGAAGGTGGCCAGATGCCTTTATACAGACGTATCCCCAAGAGAGGATTCAAGAACAGAAATACTAAGGAAATCGTTGCAATCAACGTAGCTGCTCTTGAGAAGTTCGATAACGGTACAGTAGTAGACGTTGAGAAGCTTCTTGAAGCAGGCGTTATCAGCAAGGTTGCTGACGGCGTTAAGATTCTTGGCAACGGTGAACTTACCAAGAAATTAACAGTAAAGGTAGATGCTTTCAGCGAGACAGCTAAAAGCAAAATCGAAGCAGCAGGCGGCACAGCAGAGGTGATCTAGTGTTTAAAACATTCATAAATGCTTTTAAAGTTAAAGATATCAGACTTAAACTGTTATTTACTTTATTAATGCTTGTAGTCGTTCGTTTGGGATGTCAGATACCTGCTCCCGGTGTTAGCCAGGAATTCGTTAAGGCGATGATGGGCAACATCTTTGGCGAAGACGGAGTTGGTGGTATCCTCGGCAGATTTACCGGTGGATCATTTGAGAAGATGTCTATCTTCGCATTAAACATCACTCCTTACATCACATCATCCATTATCATGCAGCTCATGACAATTGCTATTCCTAAGCTCGAAGAGATGCAGAATGATGGCGAAGACGGACGTAAGAAGATAGCTTCTATTACAAGATATGTAACCATAGGTCTTGCATTAGTCGAGTCAGGTGCTATGGCAATCGGATTCGGTTCACAGGGCTTAATTACGGATTACAACGCATTGAGTGTTCTTACTGTAATCGCTGCTATGACAGCAGGTAGTGCTTTCCTTATGTGGGCAGGCGAAAGAATTACAGAAAAGGGTGTTGGAAACGGTATCTCTATAGTACTTATTATCAACATCATTTCTTCCTTCCCGGAAGATGCCAAGACATTGTTCGATCAGTTCGTATTGGACAATTCAGTTGCAATCGGAGTACTTAATGCAGTTCTGATTATTCTCGTTGTACTTGTACTTATCGTATTGGTTATCATCTTAAGTGATGCAACCAGAAAGATACCTCTTCAGTACGCTAAGAAGATTCAGGGCAATAAGATGATGGGTGGCAACACAACAACAATCCCTATCAAGATTAATACTGCAGGTGTAATGCCTGTAATCTTTGCTTCATCCATTCTTCAGTTCCCGATTATCATCTCTCAGATGGTTGGTTACTCAGGAGCAGGCTGGTGGAACGAAGCGTTAAAGTTCATGAATGCCAGATACTGGTTTAACAAGAACGACTTTATTTATACACTCGGAGTTATAGCTTATGTAGCAATGTGTATCTTCTTTGCTTACTTCTATACTTCGATTACATTCAATCCTATTGAGATAGCCAATAACCTTAAGAAAGCAGGCGGATTCGTTCCCGGTATCAGACCCGGTAAGCCCACCAGCGATTATCTTAACACCGTATTGAATTACATCATTTTCATCGGTGCAATTGGTTTGACCATAGTTGCTATTTATCCTTATGTATTCAGCGGCTTGTTTGGTGCTTCGGTAAGCTTCGGCGGAACAAGTATCATCATCGTTGTAGGTGTTATCATCGAGACGGTTAAGCAGGTTGAATCACAGATGATAGTTCGTAACTACAAAGGATTTTTAAACGATTGATAATTCGAATAATATCGAATAATAAAGCAGGACGAATGACACTCCTTTTAGGGGTGTCTTGTCGTCGCTAAAAAGCAAAAGGATAAAAACATGAAAATCGTAATGTTAGGTGCACCCGGTGCAGGAAAAGGAACACAGGCTAAGATGATTGCTGACAAGTATTCCATTCCTCACGTATCAACAGGTGACATATTCAGAGCAAATATTAAAGAAGGAACAGCACTTGGACTTGAAGCTAAGTCTTACATGGATCAGGGTAAGCTCGTTCCCGATGAACTCACTGTTAGAATTCTTCTCGACAGAGTAGCTAAGGATGACTGCAAGAACGGATACGTACTTGATGGTTTCCCCAGAACAATTCCTCAGGCAGAAGTACTTAAGGATGCGTTAGCTAAGCAGAATGACAAGATTGATTTTGCTATCGACGTAGATGTTCCCGATGAGAATATCGTTAAGAGAATGTCCGGAAGAAGAGCTTGCGTAACTTGTGGCGCAACATACCATATCGAGCACGTTCCTCCCAAGAAGGAAGGTATCTGCGATAAGTGTGGCAGTGAACTTATACTTAGAGATGACGATAAGCCCGAAACCGTACTTAACAGATTAAAAGTTTATCATGAGCAGACACAGCCTCTTATAGACTTTTACAATAAAGAAGGAATTCTTAAGACGGTTGACGGAACAATAGATGTTAAGGATGTATTTGCTAACATTGTTGCAATTCTTAACTAAAGAGGATAGATAAAATGGCAGTTTCAGTTAAATCCGAGAGAGAAATTGAACTGATGCGTGAATCCGGAAGGATTCTCGGAGAGGTTCATGACAAACTCAAAGAAATTATTAGACCCGGAATTTCAACGCTTGAGATTGATATAGAAGGTGAGAAACTGATTAGAAGTTACGACTGTATTCCCAACTTCCTTCATTACAACGGATTTCCCGGATCGATATGTGTATCGATTAATGAAGAAGTCGTACATGGAATTCCTAAGAAGAGCAGGATTTTAAAAGAAGGCGACATCGTAAGCCTTGACTGCGGACTCATCTATAAAGGATATCATTCGGATGCAGCCAGAACATATCCCGTCGGAGAAGTTGATCCCGAAGTACTTAAGCTTATAGAAGAAACCAAGAATTCATTCTTTGAAGGCATTAAGTACGCTAAGGAAGGTAATCATCTTCACGACATATCGAATGCAATAGATGCATATATATCCAAGTTTGGATACGGAATCGTAACAGCACTCGTAGGACACGGCATAGGCACAAGTCTTCACGAAGATCCGTCGATTCCCAACTATCATATGAACAATCGAGGCATTAAGCTTCAGGCAGGAATGACACTTGCAATCGAGCCGATGATTAATCTTGGCAGAGCAGATGTTGATTTCCTTGATGATGGATGGACATGTGTGACAAGCGACAGACTTCCGTCAGCCCATTATGAGAATACAATTCTTATTACCAAGGGCGAACCTGAAATACTTACATTACCTCGTAAGTAAATGTATTTGTTATAGAAGAAACTCAAAAAACTAGAAAGGATTGTAGCGAATATTCGCAAGGGTAGAGATTAGTGTCAAAAGTAGATGTAATTGAAATTGAAGGTGTGGTCACAGAAAAATTACCCGGAACTCAGTTCAGAGTTCAGCTTGAGAATGGTCATGAGATTATTGCTCATATAAGCGGTAAGCTTAGACAGAACTATATCAGAATATATCCGGGCGATAAAGTTACTTTGGAAATGTCTCCCTATGATTTGTCCAAGGGACGTATAATCTGGAGAGAAAAATAAATCCTTGTGGAAAAAATTATTTCTTGCATTGTTTATTTCCACGTGTTACAATGTTAAACGGACTTTTTTGGAAGGAGGGTTGAATCGTGAAAGTAAGATCATCGGTGAAACCAATTTGCGAAAAATGCAAAGTTATCAAGAGAAAAGGGAGAATCATGATTATCTGTGAGAATCCCAAGCATAAGCAGAGACAGGGATAATTAATTATTCTTGTTTTGTTTTGCGTTAATGCGGCTGCGGCTGATATTATTCCGTCAAATAATATTGGCTAAAAATAAATGTGAGGAAGGCTAAGCCTGTCCGTGCATTTACTTTTTGATACCGAGAAGCAAGATCAAAGTATCGGAAAACCGGTCTTTACCGGTCGGGTAGAAATACCCCTATCATTTAGTAACTGTTAATCGGAATCCCAAGATATCCCTATTACCGGGGTGTGGATTCAAATGGAAAATGGAGGAAAAAGAAACATGGCTCGTATTGCTGGTGTTGACTTGCCGAGAGATAAGAGAGTAGAAATCGGTCTTACCTATATCTACGGAATCGGCAGAGTAAGTTCAAACAATATTCTTGAAGCGGCAAAGGTTAATCCTGATACCCGTGTAAGAGACTTAACAGATGATGAAGTTAAGGCTATCAGTGAAGTTATCGCTGAGCACTACATGGTAGAAGGTGATCTTAAGAGAGAAGTAGCTCTCAACATTAAGAGACTTCAGGAAATCGGTTGTTACAGAGGAATTCGTCATAGAAAGGGACTTCCCGTTCGTGGACAGAAGACCAAAACCAACGCTAGAACAAGAAAAGGTCCCAAGAAGACCGTTGCTAACAAGAAGAAATAATAAGGTAACATTTTACGTTTCCATATATTATGGAAGAAATTTGATTTATAAGAAAGTAGGTTAGTTTTTATGGCAAACAAAGCAGTAGCTAAAAAAGGCGCTAAGAAGCGTGTCAAGAAAAACGTTGAACATGGACAGGCACATATCCAGGCTTCTTTCAATAATACAATCGTTACCATCACAGATGCTGAAGGTAATGCATTAAGCTG